>NZ_SZWJ01000046.1:0-32864 GCF_012184455.1 Caulobacter sp. SSI4214
CCGGCGCGGCGGGCTCGACGACCGGAGCGCTCTCGGCGACCGTCAGCAAGGCGGCCATGGCCTGATCGACGGAGCCTTCGCCGCGCGAAATCTCGAGCTCGCAGTCGCCGTCGACGAATTCGAAGACCTCGCGGATCGCGGCTTCGTCCTCGTCGGTCTCGACGCGCACGCTCCAGGTGATGTAGGCGGCTTCGGGGTCGAGGCTTTCCAGCGGCGGCAAGGCGCTGTCGTCCAGCGTCGCCTTGATCGGACCCAGGCGGTTCAGCTCGCGCAACAGCAGGGCCGTTTCGTTGGCCTTGCGATAAAGATCCGACTTCGGACGGATCGACACCGTCCAGACATTGCTCGGGATCAGCTCGGCGTCCGCGGCCTGGGCCTCGACCGTGATGGTCTGCGGCACGAAGACGAAGCCCAGATCGTCGTCCTCCAGCGCGTCGTCATCGGCGACCACGGCGGGCGGGACGTCCTCGGCGACCGGCGCGGCCGGGGCCGGCGCGGACGCGGCGGCCGGAGCGGCGTTGGGGTCGGTCCATTGCTCAAGCTCGGCGGCCATGGCGGCCGAGGCGGCCATGTCGACGTCGCCCAGTCCCCGCGCGGCGCTCACGTGGTCGGCCAGGATGTCGGATGCGCGCAGAAGGACGGCGGCCAGCTCGACCGTATTGGGCACCGAGCCGCCGCGCACGGCGTCCAGCAGGGTCTCGAACACGTGCGCGAACCGGACCAGCGGCTCGAGGCCGAAGGCCCCGGCACCGCCCTTGATCGAGTGGACGGCGCGGAACACGGCGTTGACGGTCTCGAGGTCGCCGGCCCCTTCCTGCATGGCCAAGAGACCGCCTTCGAGGTCGGCGAGGAGCTCCTCGCATTCCTGGAAGAAGGTGACCTTGATGGCCTCTAGCTCGTCCATTCCGGCACGTCCCAATTGCGTCTAACAACGAGTATTCATCAGCGGCGCCGAAGCCCCGCCTTGATCAGCCTCAGGCGGCGACCCGGCGAATGGCTTCGACCAGCTTTTCCGGGTTGAACGGCTTGACGATCCAGCCGGTGGCCCCGGCTTCGCGGGCCCGCTGCTTCTTGGCCGGATCGCTTTCCGTGGTCAGGACCAGGATCGGGATGGCGCGGTAGTCGTCGTCGACGCGCACCGCCTCGATGAAACCGAAGCCGTCCAGCTTGGGCATGTTGATGTCCGTGATGATCACGTCCGGACGATGGGCCGACAGGACTTCGAGACCGTGCTCGCCGTCCACGGCCTCGACCACATTGAAGCCGGCGCCGGCGAGGGCCATGCGCAGCATGTCCCGCATCGTCCGGGAATCATCGACCGTGAGAATCGTCTGCGTCACGATTCAGCTCCTTGGAATTCCGCCGAGAGGAGCGCCCCTTCGGCGCCGAATAGACGGATGGTTTCGACGAAGGCCTCCGACGGCCCCTTGATGGAAAACACTTGGCCATCCTGCTCCCAGGCCTTGCGGGCCGCGAGAAGCACCTGGAGGCAAAGCCCCCCCAGGCGGCGCACCTTGTCCGCCTCGATCTCGATCGCGGCGCCTCGCCGCTCGACGAGAGCCGCCTTCAGAGGCGCGGCGGCCTTGAGGTCCAGGTTTTCAGGCAGCGCGATGGCGGCCATCAGAATTCCTCCCAACCATCCGTGGCGGGGGCCTGAGCGACCGCCGCCGAACCACTGGTCCGCCCGGGACGGGCGAAGGCGTTCAGACGAGCCTGCTGCTCGGCCACCGGGTTGCGCGCCGGGGCGTGCTGGGCCGCGTCGGCGACCGCCGGGCGGCTGTAGGACGAGGACCCGCCGACTTGGAAGCGGGCCATCAGGCGGACCAGCTCGGCGGTTTCACCCTTCAGCGAGTGCGTCGCGGCGGTCGACTGCTCGACCATGGCGGCGTTCTGCTGGGTGACCTGATCCATCTGGTTCACCGCGGTGTTCACTTCATTCAGACCGGTCGCCTGCTCGGCGGCCGAAGCCGCGATCTCGGTGACCAGGGCGTCGATCTCGCCGACCTTCGCCACGATCCGCTGCAGAGCCTCGCCCGTCTGGCCGACCAGGCTGACGCCCTGGCTGACCTGCTGGGTCGAGCTGGAGATAAGGGCCTTGATCTCCTTGGCCGCCTCGGCCGAGCGCTGCGCCAAGGCGCGCACTTCCTGGGCGACGACCGCGAAGCCGCGACCGGCTTCGCCCGCGCGGGCGGCCTCGACGCCGGCGTTCAGAGCCAAGAGGTTGGTCTGGAAGGCGATTTCGTCGATGACCCCGATGATCTGGCTGATCTGCTTGGACGAGTTTTCGATTTCGCCCATGGCCGACACTGCCTGGTGCACGACCTGGCCGCTATGCGTCGCTTCGCCGCGCGTGGTGGAGACGACGTCGGAGGCTTGGCGGGCGCCCGAGGCCGTGCGACGCACGGTGGCGGTCAGCTCGTCGAGGGCGGCGGCGGTCTCTTCGAGGCTGGCGGCCTGCTGTTCGGTGCGGCGCGACAGGTCGTCGGAGGCGTGGGCGATCTCGTCGGCGCCGGTGCGCAGGCCGTCGGTGGAGGCGGCGATGACCTTCATCGTCTCCTGCAGAGATCCCATCGCGGCGTTGAAGTCGTCCTTCAGCTTGCGGTAGTCGCCGGGGAAATCGGCGGTCACGCGGAAGGTGAGGTCGCCCTGGGCCAGCTTCTCCAGGCCCTGGGCCAGGTTGCTGACGACCGTGGCGGCCTCCTGCGCGGCGGCGGCGGCGGCGGCTTCCTTGGCGCGACGCTCGTCGGCGGTGAGCGCGGCCGTCTTCTCCTGCTCGGCGCGCAGCCGCTCCAGATGCAGTTGGTTGTCGCGGAAGACCTTCAGGGCCGAAACAATGGCGCCCAGCTCGTCGCCGCGGCTCATGCGTTCCAGATCGATGGTGTTGTCGCCCTTCGACAGCTTGTCGGTGGCGGCGGCGATGTCGTTGATCGACTTGCGGGTCGTCATCACCGTGATCCAGGCCAGGCCGGCAACGGCGCCCAGGGTGATCAGCGACAGCACGATCGTGACGCTCATCGCGGCGGTGGCCTCGGCCTGACGCTTGGCGGTCTCGGCCTCGACGCGCTTGTTGGCGGCGGCCACGACCTGATCCAGCGTGCCGGTCATCTTGGCGTACTGCTCCTCGAACGGAGCGATGAACCCGACGGCCATGTTGAAGTCGACGCCGATCATGCCGCTGACCGTGTCGATCGCGCTGCGGCATTCGTCGAGCTGCTTGATCAGTTCGGCGATCTTGGGCTGTTCCTCGGCCGGAAGCTTGGCCTTCAGAGCGGTGAGCTCCTTCTTCACCGCGTCCGTCTCGCTGAGCACGGCGGCCATGCGCGCGTCGTTCTTGGCGACGTCGATGTTGCCGGCCTTGTGCGTCAGGACCGTGTAGAGTTCGCCATTGATGTTGGAGATGCGCTTGGAGATCTTTTGGATCGCCATATTCTCGCGCATGTCGTTTTCAACGACCTGCTTCAAAGCCGCGGATTGGCTTTTCTGAACAATGACCGCTCCGCCCGCCATCAGGGCCAGCATGAGCAGCGCGAAAGCCGGCGCGAAGCCGATCTTGATGATCAACGGTAAATCGACGAGACGGAGCCGTTTCATCGCGAGGTCCCCTCCAACCAGCGATCCGTGCGCACGGATCGCGAAACTGAAGCGAGATATTCCCGATAGAGTCCTAACAGACTCTGACTTGGTTAAAGCCGATTTCGCGAGAAGTGCTCCGGACGTCCAGATAAGGGCAATTGGTCGCAGGTCGGAGTACGGAGAATCTATATAGAATCTCGCGCGAAGTGGGACCGCCCCGACAACCTGTTCATGGTTACCATTAAGTAAATTCGGAATATCATCTATCCGATCAGATTCTTTTAACTCGCTCCTGAGAAGTTGCTGATGCGTCCAGTTGACGCGTCGTCCGCCGGACGGAAAACTTTTACTAGGAGCAGCGGGATGAAATATCCGATCGCTATTGCCGCGGGAGTCGCTGGCAGCTTTTTCGTCGCCCAGGCCGCTTCGGCCGCCGGCGGTTTCGAAGATCAAATGGGCCGTTGCTTGCAGCAGTTCGCCAACACGCGCGACGCCGCGCAAGTGATGCTGGAATGCAACGCCGAGAACGGCAAGCTGTCGGACTGCAAGGTCGTCGACAACAGCGCCGCCGGCAAGGGCTTCGACAAGGCCGCGATGTGCATCGCCGAGAAGCTGCCGATGGGCGCTAAGACCGGCACGGTGAAGGTTCCGTTCCGCTTCCCGGGCGGCGCGTAAGCGTCTCTTCCGATCGGGGGAAACACAACGCCCTCGTCGACCTGGTCGGCGGGGGCGTTCTGCTGTCTGGAGCGCGCCTGACATGCGGAATCTCCGGCGTCCGGACCTTAGAATTCTTCCCATTCGTTAGGGGCCGCCGCCGCGACCGCGACGCCGCCGCGCGCGCTCGACGCCGCGACACGCTGGCGAGCGACGGCGCGCTCGACCGGAGGCGGACTGGGACGCTCGGCCGCCGGCGCGGGAGCCGGATCGCGCCTCGGCGACACCGCCCGCGAGGTCGCCGAAATCGTGAACGCGGACACCTGCTTGATCAGTTCGGCGGTTTGCCCCTTCAGCGAATGGGTCGCGGCGGTCGTCTGCTCCACCATGGCCGCGTTCTGCTGGGTGACCTGGTCCATCTGATTGACGGCGGTGTTCACCTCGTTGAGGCCTTGGGCCTGCTGCTGGGCCGAGGACGAGATTTGGACGATCAGGTCGTCGATCTCGGCCACCTTCGAAACGATCCCGCGCAGCGCCTCGCCGGTCTGACCGACCAGCTCCACGCCGGCGCCGACCTGTCGGGTCGAAGCGCCGATCAGGGTCTTGATTTCCTTGGCGGCCTCGGCCGAGCGCTGGGCCAGGGCCCGCACCTCTTGAGCCACCACCGCGAAGCCTCGGCCCGCCTCGCCGGCCCGCGCCGCCTCGACCCCGGCGTTCAAGGCCAAGAGGTTGGTCTGGAAGGCGATCTCGTCGATGACCCCGATGATGTTGCCGATCTCGCGCGAGCTGGTTTCGATCTCGCCCATCGCGGCGACGGCCTGATCGACCACGACGCCCGACTTCTCGGCCTCGGCCTTGGCGCCGGCGACGACATCCTGAGCCTGCTTGGCCCCATCGGCCGAGCGGCGAATGGTCGAGGTGATCTCGTCCAGCGCCGCGGCGGTTTCTTCCAGGCTGGCGGCCTGCTGTTCGGTGCGCCGGGAAAGATCGTCGGCGGCGCTGCTGATCTCGTCGGCGCCGGACCGAATGCCGTCGGTGGCTTCGGCGACCCGCGTCATCGCCTGTTCGAGGATCGAGGCGGCGTTGTTGAAGTCATCCTTCAACTTCTGGAATTCCGGTTTGACCTCGACGTTCAAACGCCCCGCGAGGTCTCCGCGCGCCAGACGATCCAGCGCCTCGCCGAGGGCCGACACCATCTGAGCCTGATCCGCCTCATTCTCGCGGCGCTGAGCTTCCAGGCGCTGACGCTCTTGCTCGATCGTCTCCAGATAGATCGAAATGGCGAAGTCCATGTCCAGCAGGACCGCCTTGATCAGGGCGCTCAGCGACTCGCCCGCCTTGGCCGCGTCGCCTTTGGCGATGAAGCCCTTGGGCCACTGCTCGTCGATCACCGCGCGGATCAGTTGCTCGCTGACCAAAGCGTAGCCGCCGATATACCAGCGCGGCTCCAGGCCGATCCGGGCGTGGGTCTGGCCGATCGCGCGGACCGCGTCGACATAGGTCTGGTCGAAGTCCGCGCGCGCGATCACATGCCAGTGCGACTGCTGACGGCCTGAAGCCGCCCGCATATGGCTCTCATCCGAAAAGAAGCGGCTTGTCTCGGGCGTGACCCGCACCCGGGCGTAGAAGGCGTCCAGCGCCTTGCCGATGGTCTTGTGAATGACGGGTTGCAAGTCACGCAGGGCTCCGCGCGCCTTGTCGTCCAATCCCATGAACGCCACTCGCTCGCTGATCGCGTGATCCGGACCCATCACCCATTCCTTTCCAAGCCCACGGTGAGGCTCCGATGGGAGGCTTAACGACGCCTTAAATGTTCACGCTCTGCGAGTGACAGTATGCCGCATACGCCCCCATTCCACCCAAGGTTCGTCAAATGAAATCCGACGCTTTAATCCTGGAGAGAGGTCCGTATTTGTTGCGGAATGCGACATCTAGCCGCACCACGCCCGATCCAACGCTTCGCGACATTCGACCGCAGTCGAAATTCACGGGAAAGATTCCCACCGCTCGGTCGTCCGCGTCGAGACTTGTTCAACGCGGCGCGGAACGGACCTATCCCCCGCGCTTGAGGGTCTCGCGAGCGATCACCAGTTGCTGGACCTGGCTGGTGCCTTCGTAGATCCGGAAGATGCGGACGTCGCGATATAGCCGTTCGATCCCGTAGTCGGCGACATAACCCGCGCCGCCGAACACCTGCACGGCCCGGTCGGCCACGCGGCCCACCATTTCGGAGGCGAACAGCTTCGACGCCGCCGCTTCCAAGGTGACATTGGCGCCAGCGTCGCGCTTTCGGGCGGCGTCGAGAACCAAGGCCTTGGCGGCCAGAGCCTCGGTCTTGCTGTCGGCGATCATCGCCTGGATCAGTTGGAAGCTGGCGATAGGCTGTCCGAACTGCTTGCGCTCGCTGGCATAGGCCACGCAGTCGGCGATCAGCCGCTCGGCCACGCCCACGCAGACGGCGGCGATGTGCAGGCGTCCGCGGTCCAGCACCTGCATGGCGACCTTGAAGCCCTCGCCCTCCTCGCCCAACCGGTTCTCGACCGGCACGCGCACATTGTCGAAGGTGACGTCGTGAATATGGGCGCCCTGCTGGCCCATCTTCTTCTCGGGCTTGCCCACGGAGAGGCCCGGCAGGTCGCGCGGCACGAGAAAGGCCGAGACCCCGCCGCCGCCCTTCACGTCCGGATTGGTTCGCGCCATCACCGTGAACAGCGAGGCCTTGCCGGCGTTGGTGATGTAGCGCTTGGCGCCGTTCAGCACGTAAAAGTCGCCGTCCCGCGTGGCGCGGGTCTGCACCGCGGCGCTATCCGATCCGGCTTCCGGCTCGGTCAGGGCGAACGAAGTAATGATCTCGCCCGAGGCGATGCCCGGCAGCCACTTCGCCTTCTGGGCGTCGTCGCCGAACATCACCAGACCCTGGCTGCCGATGCCGACATTGGTGCCGAAGACCGAGCGGAAGGCCGGCGAGGCGCGGCCCAGCTCGATCGCCACCAGCACCTCTTCCTCCATGTCGAGGCCGAGCCCGCCGTATTCCTCCGGGATCGAGAGCCCGAAAAGGCCCAGCCCCTTCATCTCCTCGACGACGTCGGCCGGAACGGCGTCGTTCTCGGCGACCTGGGCCTCGATCGGCCGCAGCCGCTCGGCCACGAAGCGCGCCACCGTGTCGATCAACTGCTCGCGGGTTTCCAGATCGAGGGCCATGCGCGTTCTCCCGGTGTCCAGCGCCCTCGCTAGAAGCGGGGGCGCGTCAAACATCTGTTTTGCCGAGACTGTAGCGATGGTCCCCGAGAATGGAAGCCTTACCCTGGGGCCTTCTCCGCTTGGGCCAGCACGCTCTTGCGCATCCCGTAGGCGATGTAGATCACCGCGCCGATCAGATGGGCGTAGAGGAAGTAGCGCTGGGTCTTTTCCGGCAGGCTGTAGAACAGATAGAGGCAGCCCAGGATGCCGGCCGGGGCGACCACGGGCCAGATCGGCGTCGAGAACACGCGCGGGCGATCCGGCTCGCGCAGCCGCAGCACGATCACCGACGCGCCGACCGCGATGAACGCCGCCAGGGTGCCGGCGTTGGCCAGCTCCGCGATGTCCTTCAGCGACAGGAAGCCCGACAGCACCGCCGACAGCACCCCGGTCAACAGGGTCATGAGCACCGGGGTCCCGGTCTTGGCGTTGACCTTCGACAGGGCGCGGGGCAGCAGGCCGTCGCGGGCCATGACGAAGAAGATCCGGCTCTGACCGTACATGAAGGCCAGGATCACGGTGGGCAGGGCGACCACGGCGGCCAGGGCCACCAGCTGGGCCATCTTGCCGTGCTTGAGCGTCTCCAGGATGAACACCAGCGGCGCCTCGCTCTTGGAGAACACCTCGGCGCGGGAAGCCCCGATCGAGGCGGCGGCGACGATCATGTAGATGGCCGTGCAGGCGGCCATCGAGCCGACGATGCCGATGGTCAGGTCCCGCTTGGGATTCTTGGTCTCCTCGGCGGCGGTCGAGACCGCGTCGAAGCCGTAGAAGGCGAAGAAGATCAGGCTGGCGGCGGCCATGACCCCCACCTTGGCGGCGTCGGGGCCGGCGCCGGCCGGCAGGTGCGCCTGGAAGCCGTTGGGCATGAACGGCGTGAAGTGAGCCGGATCGAAGACGGGCAGGCACAGCGCCACGAAGATGATCAGGGCGACGATCTTCACCGCCACCAGGATCATGTTCACCGTGGCGCTCTCGCGCGTGCCGATGGCCAGGAGCCCCGCCACCGCCATCGAGATGATCACGGCCGGCAAATTGACCAGGCCATGTCCGCCGCCCGGCAGCGTGACGTGCGGCCCGTTCAACAGAAGCTCGGAGAAGCCCGCCGCCTTGAACAGGTCGTGGGCGTGGGCCGACCAGCCGACCGACACGGCCGCGCAGACCAGCGTGTATTCGAGGATCAGGCTCCAGCCGACGAACCAGGCGACGGGCTCGCCCATGGCCGCGTAGCTATAGGTGTAGGCGCTGCCCGCCGCCGGCATCAGGGTCGAGAGTTCGGCGTAGCACAGGGCCGCGCAGGCGCAGACCGCGCCGGCGATCAGGAACGACAGGATGACGCCTGGCCCCGCCAGGCCCGCGCCGATGCCGGTCAGGGTGTAGATGCCGGTGCCGACGATGGCCCCGACCCCGAGCGCCACCAGGTGCGGCCAGCTCAGGGTCTTCTTCAGTTGATGCGCGCCGTCGATGCCGGCGGTGATGGTGTCGATCGCCTTGCGGCGGGTCCAGAAGCTCAAGCGCGGTTCCTCCGACTCTTCGGGGGGACCATGAAGCGGGTTTCGTGCCCCGCCAAGAGCCGTTGATTAGAAGAATATTCTCGTCAACGCGTAGGCCATGACCGCGACGGCCAGCGTGACCGTGCCGAGCATGATCGCCAGCCGGGGCTTGACCTCCAGCAGCGCCTTGGGGCCCAGCTTGGCCGAGATCGCGCCCACGCCGGCCAGCAGCAGGAAGCTGGAGCAGGCCGTCAGAGCGGAGACCAGCGCCGGCGGGATCAGGCCCAGGCCCCGCGCGCCGGCCAGGGCGGCGAAGCCCCAGACGAACAACGGCGGCGGCTTCAGCCGGGACAAGGCGCCTGCCTTGCCATCGCTCTCCGCGCCTCGGGTCAGCATCACGCCGATCAGCACCACCGCCGGGCCGAGCCAGACGATGCGGGACAGCTTGGCCAGGGCGGCCGTGCTGGCGGTCTCGGGCGAGACCGAGGCCCCGGCGCCGGCCACCTGGGCGACGTCATGGATCGACAGGCCGAAGAACACGCCCGACTGGTGCGCGGTCAGGCCCAGGGCGTGGGCCAGCGGCGGATAGCCCAGCATGGCGACGGTCGACAGCAGGTTCACGCCCACGATGACCAGGGCCGTGGTCCGCTGGTTGGCGGGACTGGCCGGCGCGGCCTGCGAGGCCGCCAGGGCGGCCGAGGCGCCGCAGATCGAGCAGGCGGCGGCGGCGATCAGGGCCTCGGCGAAGGGCAGGCCCAGGGCCGTTCCCGCCAAGGCGCCGATGCCCAGGCCGCCCAGCACGACCACGCCGCTGGCCAGCAGGGCCGAACCGCCCAGACCCGCCAGCTCGGCCCAGCTGATCTGGGCCCCCATCATGGCCACGCCCAAGCGCAAACCCGGCTTGGCGAAGAGATCGAGCCCGGCGCCCAGCTGGGCCTGCAGGCCCATCGCGCCCAGCATCATGCCCAGCACCACCGCGATCAGCGGCGCGGGAGCATGCATGTTCTGGGACAGCAGCTTGGCCATCACGGCCAGCAGCAGGCCGGCGATAACGCCGGGACCCAGGCGATTGGCGCTCACGCGCAGAGCGGCGGCGGTCATCCCCGGACGGTCTCGCCCGCCGCGAAGTGCGCGTCGGCCTTGGCGCAGCGGTTCGACAGCCGCTCGTTCAGGCGGCGCACCGTCTGGCTGCCCGTGCGCTCGAAGGCGAACGGGAGAATGCCGTGGACGAGACACGCCAGGCCCGCGCCCAGCAGGGTGAAGCCAAAACTCCACGCCACGCCCATGTGCTCGCCATAGGTTTCGCCGACCGACTTGGGATGACGGGTGAACGACAGGTCCATGGACGCCCCGCTAGATGACCGAGGCCTCCTAGGATGGGCGAGATTCGGAGAAAGACATGGTTTGAATAGTTATCAACTCCGCGATACGGAGAATTTTGTTCCCTAGCACACTGGATCGCGAGATGATTGATCTCGATCATATCGACCGCCGCCTGTTGGCCATCCTGCAGGAGGACGCCACCGTCCCGATCGCCGAGCTCGCCGACCGGGTGGGCCTGAGCCAGACCCCGTGCTGGAAACGGGTCAAGCGCCTGCAGGACAGCGGCGTGATCACCGCCAAGGTCGCCCTGCTGGATCGCGACGCGCTGGACCTGGGCCTGACCGTCTTCGTCGCCGTCAAGACCGGCCGTCATGACGAGGAATGGCTCAACGCCTTCGCCGCCGGAGCCCGCGCCCTGCCCGAGGTCATCGAGTTCTACCGGATGAGCGGCGACGTCGACTATCTTCTGAAGGTCGTGGTCCGCGACATCGCCGCCTATGACCGCTTCTACAAGCGCCTGATCGCCACCGCGCCGCTCACCGACGTGTCGTCCAGCTTCGCCATGGAGCAGATCAAGTTCACGACGGCGCTGCCGATAAACCTGACGTGAGGAGCGTCTTGAGCCTGTCACCAACCGGCGGCAACTAGAGCACCGCGCGGAAAGGCGGATGCCGGTCTTCCGCGAAAATAAAAATCTAGACCGAGCTGGAGAGCGGATCATGGACACGACGCGGCGCAATCTGCTGATCGGCGGCGCGGCCCTGGCGCCGGCTCTCACCCCCGCCCTGGCGCTTGGGGCCGAAACCTCGGTCGATCCGAACGCGCCGCCGGCCATCCGCGCCCATCTGGGCGTCACCGAAAATCCGTTCGGCCCTTCCCCGGCCGCCCGCAAGGCCGCCGCCGACGCCCTGCTGGAGACGCCGTATTACGCCTGGACGCTGGAACCGCCGCTGGTCAAGCTGATCGCGGCCCGCGACGGCCTCAAGCCCGAGCAGGTCGGCCTGTGCAACGGCTCGCTGGAGGCGCTGTCGCTGCTGTCGACCGCCTTTTCCAAGACCGGCCCCGTCGTCTCGGCCCAGCCCAGCTACGCCACGCCCCTGCTCTATGCCGAGCGCCAGGGCGCCAAGCTGGAATGGGTTCCCGTCGCCGCCGATCACCAGATCGACCTGCCGGCCCTGGCCGAACGCGCCAAGGCCGTGAAGGCCGGCGTCGTCTATGTCTGCAATCCGAACAATCCGACCGGCCTGCTGCTGGATCCCGACGCTCTGCGGGCCTTCATCGTCGAGGTCGCCAAGACCTGTCCGGTGATCGTCGACGAGGCCTATATCGAGATCAGCCCCGACCCCGTCCGCCACTCGATGATGGACCTGGTCCGCGCCGGCCACGACGTGATCGTCGCCCGCACCTTCTCCAAGGTGTACGGCATGGCCGGCCTGCGGGTCGGCTTCATCGCCGGTCCCGAGGCCCGGGTGCGGACGCTGAAGAGCCTGATCCCGACTCACAAGGGCCGTCCCGGCCTGGCGGCGGCGACCGTCTGCTACGGCGACCAAGCCTATCTGGCCGGCGCCAAGGCCTATCTGCAAGGCTGCCGCGAGAAGATCTACGCCATCTGCCGGGCCAATGGTCTGGCCTACCTGCCCTCGCACGGCACCTATGTCTTCGTCGACAGCGGCAAACCGAACCTGGCCTTCCAGAAGACCCTGGCCGCGATGGGCGTCGAGGTGCGCGTGTTCGACAGCCCTCGCCATCCCACCTGGATTCGGGTCGGCACCGCGACGCCCGCCGAACTGGACATCTTCGCCCAGGTGCTGCCCAAGGCCCTCAAGGCCTGACGCCTATTCCGGCCAGAGGTCCTGGATGTCGCCCTTGCGGTTCAGCATGTGCGTCGCCCGCTTGATCACGGCCAGGAGGCGCTCCTTGCGACCGTCCTTGTCGTAGGTCAGGGTCGAGCGGGCCAGGCCCTCCAGCATGAAGCGCGCCAGGTCTCGGCTGGCCTGGAAGCGCGGGCCGGCGCCGGCGTGCAGGATCTTCAGGAAATGGTCGCCAGCCTGGGCGCGGTCGAACTCCGCCTGGGCCGGGGCCAGCAGGGCGCGGATCGCCGGATCGACGCGGCCGGCGGCCTCCAGCTCGGCGAAGGCCTGGAAGGGCACCGAGTGCAGCAGATCCCAATAGCTGTCGATCGCGTGCTCGGTGACGTCGGCGCCGGCCGGCAGGTTCTCGGCCGCGGCGCGGAACAGGGTCGAGCGCTCGGCCTGGATATGGGCGACGGCGGCCTCGACCAGGGCCTCGCGGGTCGGGAAGTGATAAAGCATCGCGCCGCGCGTCAGGCCGGCGGCGTCGGCGATCGCCGGATTGGTGGCCGCGTGATAGCCGATCTCGGCGATCAGGCGCATCGCGCAGTCCAGAATCCGCGCGCGCGTCTTCTGCGACTTCGGCGTGTCCTTGGCGAGGCGAGCGGCGTCCATCGGGGTGATCTAGTGCGAGGGATGCTGCACCGCAACAGTCCGTAACCGCGCCGGCGGCGAAAGCGGCGCCGCAAGCGCGCGCCTTTTGACGGATGCGCTGAAATTGAGCAATTCCCGACCGGCCGCGGGTAAACAACGGGTAAAAGGCCAGGTCGACATTTCATCAAAGCGACACGCAATCAGCTTAATCGCTCGCCGTTGGCCGCCATCTTCCGATCCGGGGACGGAACGATCTCGCGGCGCCTCAACGGGGGTTCGACCATGAGCGCCGACGTCGCCGTTCGCCGCTACCGCTCCGTCTTCATCAGCGACCTGCACCTGGGCACGCGGGGCTGCCAGGCCGAGCTGCTGCTGGACTTCATCCGCCACATCGAGTGCGACAAGCTGTATCTGGTCGGCGACATCATCGACGGCTGGAAGCTGCGCAGCGGCTGGTACTGGCCCCAGGCCCACAACGACGTGGTCCAGAAGATCCTGCGCATGGCCCGCAAGGGCGCCGAGGTCATCTATGTGCCCGGCAATCACGACGACCGCGTCCGCGACTTCTGCGGCACGCACTTCGGCGGCGTGATCGTGGCCCGCGACGTGATCCACGAGGCCGCCGACGGTAAGCGCTATCTGGTCGTTCATGGCGACGAGTTCGACGGCGTCGTGCAGCACGCCAAGTGGCTCGCCTTCCTCGGAGATTGGTCCTATAGAACCATCCTCATGCTGAACACTCTGGTGAATCGCGCGCGTCGCCGCCTGGGGTTCGGCTACTGGAGCCTTTCGGCGTATCTGAAGGTCAAGGTGAAGAACGCTTTGCAGTTCATCGAGAACTTCGAGGCCGCCGTGGCGGACGAAGCGCGTCGCCGCGGCGTCGACGGCGTGATCTGCGGTCACATCCACAAGGCCGAGATGCGCGACATCGACGGCATCGCCTATGTCAATGACGGCGACTGGGTGGAAAGCTGCACGGCCCTGGTCGAGCACGCCGACGGCAAGCTCGAGATCCTGGAATGGGCCAAGGAGCGTTCGTGGTCGGTGATCGACCGCGCCCGGTCGCTGGGCAAGTCCGCCGCCGAAGAGCCGTTGCCGGAGCCGGCCGCCGCCTGATGCGCATTCTGCTTGCTACCGACGCCTGGGAACCTCAAGTCAACGGGGTGGTCCGCACCCTGACCCGGGTGGTCGAGGAATTGCGCGCCATGGGCCACGAGGTCGATGTCGTCAGCCCCGAACAGTTCCCGACCTTCCCGCTGCCCACCTATCCCGAGATCAAGCTGGCCATCGGCGCCTATGAGCCGGTGCAGGAGCGCTTCAAGTCGTTCGAGCCCGAGGCGATCCACATCGCCACCGAGGGCCCCATCGGCCTGGCCGCCCGCCGGATCTGCCTGGAGTGGAAGCTGCCGTTCACGACCAGCTACCACACCAAGTTCCCCGAATATGTCTCGGCCCGCCTGCCGCTGCCGCTGGCGGCCGGCTACACCTACATGCGCTGGTTCCACAAGCCGTCGGGCCGTCTGATGGTGGCCACGCCCACCATGCGCGACGAGCTGGCCAAGCACGGCTTCCGCAACCTCTCCCCATGGTCGCGCGGCGTCGACACCGACATCTTCAAGCCGCGCCAGCCGGGCGATCCCGATCCGTTCGAGGGCCTGGCGCGCCCGATCTTCCTCAATGTCGGCCGCGTGGCCGTCGAGAAGAACATCGAGGCCTTCGCCAGCCTCGACCTGCCGGGCACCAAGGTCGTCATCGGCGACGGTCCCCAGCGCGAGGAACTGGCCGAGAAATATCCCGAGGTGAAGTTCCTGGGGGCTAAGTTCGGCGACGAGCTGGCGCGCTATTTCGGCGGCGCGGACGTCTTCTGCTTCCCATCCCTGACCGACACCTTCGGCCTGGTGATCCTGGAGGCCATGGCCGCCGGCGTGCCGGTGGCGGCCTTCTCGGCCCCCGGTCCGGTCGACATCATCCCGGGCTCGAACGCCGGCGTTCTGGCCCCGGGCCAGACCGACGGCCTGAAGGAAGCCTGCCTGGCGTGCCTGGACCTCGACCGCGTCGTGGTCCGCAAGTTCGCCGAGAAGTTCTCGTGGCGCGCCTGCGCCGAGGAGTTCTTCCGCAACCTGCAGCCCTACCCCGAACCCGAAAAGACCCGCTTCTGGCGCCGCCTACGACGCCTGGCGCGGCTTCGGAAGAAGACGGCGGCTTAGAGCGCGTTAGGTTTAAGTGTACGCGGTTAAACCGCTCGAACGCGCTCTAAATCAAACATTTAGAGCGTGATAACCGCCGAAACCGCTCACACTTTCGGCTATCACGCTCTAAGGGCGATTCACGGTTTCAACAAGAGCACGGCTTCGCCGCTTCACGCGGCCAGCCGCTGAAGGCGTGTGGGGAGGCGACGGAGCGGCCGGGCGAACCCGGAGACCGTGAGTGGTTTTGTTTTTCGGCTCGCGAGTCCGCTCCGCCAGGCTGTTCTTGCCCGTGAGGATGGGAGGCGTGAGCTTATTTCAGCTCGGGTCCCCCCTAGCCCCCGGACGGGCGCGGACCAACTGGGACGGCTACATCCGGACCCAGCCCGACGATCCGCGATAGGCGGCTTGTACGATCACCGCCCTGTCGCTCCGCTGGTGGTTTTGGCCCCGGCCGATCCGTCACCCGCGCGCGCCCCTGAAGAGGAAGCGACGCGGCGTGAGGTCTGCGCCGGGAACCGCCAACGGCCCCGCTCAACCTAGCCCCGCCGCCGTTTTGGGCCGGATCCAAACGCCCTCTCCCGCGACGGGGATGGCTAGGATTATGGAGCGGCGCTGAACGCCGAGGATTGGCGGGCGTGTAAAATCGACAAGGCGTTGATTTCGCCTAGTTCTAGGTCGCGAATTCCGAGGATAGCGGCGCTCCAATCCCCATACCTCCGACCTCCCCGGCGAAGGCCGGGGTCCAGATCGAACCCACGAGCGATCGACGCTCCAGGTCGGACGCGCGATCGCGAACACCCCAAACGCTCCGGATGACTCTGGGCCCCGGCCTTCGCCGGGGAGGCCGGGTGTGGGGATGGCGGTGAAGAGCGGCCCACTCCGTTCACCCTCACCCTCCCATCCCGACTTTCGTCGGGACGGGCCCCGCCCTCTCCCGACGGGAGAGGGTTTTTGGCGCGATACGCCGCCCCCTACCCCTCCGCCGCGTCTTTCTTCCGTTTGCACGGCTTCAGGATCACCTTGTCGATCCGCGAGCCGTCCATGTCGACGATCTCCAGGTCGAAGGCGCCGATCTCGACGTGTTCGCCTTCGTCGGGGATGCGGCCCAGGCGGTCGAGGATCAGGCCGGCCACGGTGTGGTACCCGCCGTCGGCCTCGAAGTTCTCGCCCAGGTGATCGTTCAGCTCCTGGATGTCGAGGCGGGCGTCGATCAGCCATGAGCCGTCCTCGCGGCGGATCATGCGCTTGTCGTCGTCCTCGTGGTTCTCGGGGAAGTCGCCGGCGATCATTTCCAACAGGTCCAGCGGCGTGATCGCGCCCTGCAGCGAGCCGAATTCGTCAACGACCAGCGCCATGTGCAGGCTGGTGGACTTGAAGACCTGCAGGGCCTTGAGCAGCGACATGGTCTCGGGAATGGCCACCGGCTGCTGCACGTGGGCCTTGAGGTCCAGCGGTTCGCTGGACAGGCAGGCGTCCAGCAGGTCCTTCTTCAGCACCACGCCGATGTCGCCGTCCAGGTCGCCCTCGGTGGCCACCAGGATGCGCGAGTGGGCGCTGGCGCGGATCTCGCTGAGGATCGTCTCGGGCTCGTCGGCCAGCGACACCCAGAAGAGGTCGCGGCGCGGCGTCATGGCCACGCGGACGGGACGGTCGCCCAGGCGCAGGACCTCCTGGATCATCGAGCGCTCCTCGGGCTCGATCAGGCCGGCGTCCGCGCCCTCGGCCAGGACCGCTTCCATCTCCTCGGTGGTGACGCCGCTGTTGCGCTCGTCGCGCACGCCCATCAGCCGCAGCACGCCGGCGGTCGAGACGGTCAGCAGGGTGACGAACGGGCGCAGGCCCGTGGCCACCAGGGCCAGGAACGGGGCCATGCGGCGGGCGATGACGTCCGGGAACATCAGGGCCAGGCGCTTGGGCACCAGCTCGCCGAGGATCACCGAGACATAGGTCAGCCCCACGACGACGACGCCGGTGGCGATCACCTCCGAATAGCGGGCCACGGCGGGGAAGCGCGCGTCCAGCCAGTGGTTCAGCGCGCCGGCGATGGTGGCCTGGCCGTAGGCGCCGGCGAAGATGCCGATCAGGGTGATGCCCACCTGCACGGCCGACAGGAACCGGGTCGGATGCTCGGCCATCTCCAGCGCCAGCTTGGCGCCGCGATCCCCGCGCTCGGCCAGGCCTTGCAGCCGGGCCTTGCGGGCCGAGACGACGGCCAGTTCGGACATGGAAAACACCCCGTTCAGCAGAACGAGGAAGAGGACGACGGCGAGCGCGACGAGGATCATGGCCCTTCAGGGTCGGGGACGCGTCGCCGGACGGCGACCGCGGCGCGGGGGTCTGGGGAGGCCCGAGCCCGGTCACTATACAAAGAAAAGCGCCGCGGCCCATAGAGGACCGCGGCGCCGTGTCTTCCGGCCCAAGGGGTGAACCGGAGGACCTCCTTAGTACTTCACGCGCAGTTCCAGACCATAGGTCCGGGGCGGGTTCAGGTTGCCGTAGTCACCGATCGTGCCGCGGTTGGCGGCCGAGATGCGGTAGACGTGCGTCTCGTCCAGCAGGTTGCGCGCCCACAGCGACAGGCTGGCCGAGGCGCCGCCGCCGGCCATGTTGATGTCGGCCAGGGTCAGGTTGCCGTTGACGATGAAGCTGCTGTCACCCTTGACCGCGACGTTCTGGACCAGCTTGCCGGTCGGCGAGACGTCGGCGAACTCGCTCTGGAACGAGTACTGGGCGTCGGCGTAGTTGGCGTCCAGGTGCGCGCGGAAGGTCATCGAACCGACCGGGTACTTGAAGTCGACATAGCCCGAGGCGGCGTTCGGCGGCGTGTAGACCACCTGCACCGGGAACGGCGAGCCTTGCGGCACGTCGGTGTTGCCCAGATAGGGGAACGGCGCGGCCGGGATCTTCACGTCGGTATAGGCGTAAGAAGCGCCGATCGTGATGTTTTCCGAAACGCGAGCGGTCAGCTCGGCTTCGAAGCCCCGGATCTTGGACGTGCCCTTGGCGTTGGCCGTATCTTCGGTGTGCGCGCCGAGCGTCGGGCTGCCGGGGGTGGTGTCGACGTTGTCGAAGTCGATCTGGGTGTTCTGACGGTCCATTTGATAGGCCGCCAGGTTCAGGCGCAGACGGTTCTCGAGGAGATCCATCTTGGCGCCCAGTTCGTAGGCCTTGACCTCTTCCGGACCGAAGGCCTGGAAGGCCGACGAGCGGTCGTTGGCGCCGCCGGCGCGATAGCCGGTCGAGTACTTGGCGTAGAGGTTGATGCCTTGGGCCGCGTCATACGACACGTTGATCAGCGGGTCGAAGCGGCCCTTGTCGTAGGTGAACTTGAAGTTCGTGGCCTTGCCGGCGACCATGTAGAGGGTGCCGTCGCGCTTGTCCTTGGTGTAGCGGCCGCCCAGGGTCAGGTGGACCTGCTTCATGGCTTCCGGCGTGTAGGTGCCTTGGCCGTAGATCGCGTAGCTCTCGGCGTCGGCCTGGCTGGCGCGGGCGAGCAGGCGCGTGCTGCGCTGCCAGCCTTGCGTGCCCGAGGTGATCGGGCCCGCGCCGAAGCTGCCGTAGGCCGAGCGGATCGTATAGGCGGTGCCGTCGGCGTTCCACTGGTTGGTCAGCGGCGTCGAAGCCGATTCCTTGGCGTGTTCCTTGAAGTAGTACAGGCCGCCGACATAGTTGAAGCTGTCGCCGACGTCGCCGACCGCCTGGAATTCCTGGCTGTACTGGTACTGATACAGGTCCGACAGGCTGTAACGGCCGAAGGTGGCGTTCGGCGCGAAGACGTTACGCGACTCGATGCCCGAGTTGTCCCACTGGTTGGTCGCCACGGCGCGGGCGGCCGTGATCGAGCGCAGCTGCAGGCTGGGCGAGACGTTGTACTTCAGGGTGGCCATGGCGCCGCCCGTCTTGTCGACGCTGGGCTGCTGGACCGTGCCGATGTCCGACACGCTCTGGCGGTCGGTGCTGACCCGCACCAGCGGCGACAGCGGGTTGATCGTGCCGGCCGGCGCGGCGGCCGAGGCCGTGACCTCGGCCAGGCTGCGGACGCGCTTGCCATAGGGGTTGTAGTTCAGCAGCTGGCTGAAGAACGGGGTATTCTCGTCCTTCGAATAGTCGATCGACACCTGGGCGCTGAACTTGTCGTTCGGCTTGTAGAGGCCGGTCACGCGGCCGCCGGTGCGGTGATACTGGTTCCAGCCGGCCTGACCTTCCATCGGGTTCTTGGTGGTCGGATCCTGGTGCTGGATCAGGGCGTCGACCTTGATCGACAGGCCGTTGAACTCCTGGAAGTCCTGGTGCAGTTCGCCGGTGTACGAACCGTAGTTGCCGGCGCCGGCCACGACGCGGCCGCCGAACACGCCCGTCGGGGCCTTGCTGACGATGCTCAGGGCGCCGCCTTCGGTGTTACGGCCGAACAGCGTGCCTTGCGGGCCGCGCAGCACTTCCAGACGCTCGATGTCGAGCAGGGCGGTGTTCAGGCCTTGCTGGCGGCCCAGATAGACGCCGTCGATATAGACGCCGACGCCTTGGTCGCGGGCGGTCTGGTTGGCGTCGAACGGCACGATGCCGCGGATGCCGACGGTCAGGGCCGACTGACGGGCTTCGAAGGTGGCGACGCGCAGCGACGGGATGGCGCCGTCCGACAGGCTGATCAGGCTCTCGGCGTGGCGATCGGCCATGGCGGTCGCGCTGAGCACCGAGACGGCGATCGGCGTCGACTGCAGGTTGGTTTCACGCTTCGTGGCGGTGATCACCACCTGTTCCAGCGCGGCGCCGTCATCGGCGGCGGGAGCGGCGGCGGCCGGGGTGGCGGCGTCGGCGGCCAGGGCGCCCTGCGCCGTGGCGATCACGAGAGCGACGACGGCCGCCCCTCCGAAATATTTCAGCATGGAAGCAAAACCCCTTGTTGGTTGGCAAGGGGCATAGACGTTCAGCGGTGATGGTTCAGTGACGGCCACATGTCGATTTCACGACGTGATAATTTTATCACCCGGCGCGCGGACTTTAAGACAGTTTTGTGTAAACTCGGGAAAAGCCATGGAATTTCAACGTTAGAAAAACTTACGAAAATCCATCTCCTCCGAAAGATCACCTTACCTGTCGACTCATATGTTGGGCCGGCGCGCGGTCGCGCGCGCGAATACAACGTCAGGAGCGTCTTTCCGGCGCCGACGAATTTCGGCGCGATTGTGGCAGGGTCGAGCTTGGCGCGCGTTTCGGATAGGCCCCATGTAGCCTTGCTGAAACACGGCCCCGCGAAGGCTCGGACGCGCCCCGCCCGCGTGGGCTGGCGCGAGTGGCCGAACCGCTCGCACGCGCTCTAAATAATTGAATCTATGGAATTTTTATCCGCCTCAAATGATCCCGTTTGAAGCAGGCGGGCTCTAAAGCAGGCGGGTTCGGATCACCTGCGACAGCAGGTCGATCAGCGACACGGCCACCACGATGACCAGGACGATGCAGCCGGTCTGGTCGAACTGGAAGGCGTTGATTGAGTCATAGAGGATCTGGCCGATGCCACCCGCGCCGATGATGCCCAGCACGGTGGCCGCGCGGCTCGACGACTCGAAGCGATAGAGGGCGTAGCTGGTCCACAGCGGCGCGACCTGCGGGATCACCCCCCAGATGATCTCCTGCAGCTTCACCGCCCCGGTCGCCCGAACGCCCTCGACGGGGCCCTTGTCGATCGACTCCACGGCCTCGGCGAACAGCTTGGCCAGCACCCCGCCGGTGTTGAACATGATCGACATCACGCCGGCGAACGGACCCAGCCCCACCGCGGTGATGAAGATCAGGGCCACGACCAGATCGGGGATCGAGCGGATCAGGTCGAGGACCCGACGCACCGGCTGCTGGATCCACACGGGCGCGATGTTGCGCGCGCCCAGAAGGCCCAGCGGGATGGCCAGGACGATGGCCAGGGCCGTGCCCCACAGCGCCATCTGGATGGTCTGCCACATCTTGGCGATGAACAGCTCCCAGTCCATCGACAGGAACAGCTGCGGGTCGGTGAACGGCTTGAAGAACAGCTTGGCGAAGGCGCTGGTCTTCTCGGTGTCGGTGAACAGCTGGGGAAACTTGTCGATCTCGGCCGGCTTGAAGCTGATCACCAGCAGCAGGATCACCCCGCCCCACAGCAGGGTGTCGAAGGCCAGGGCCGAGGCCGAGCGCTTGGGCGGCGCGGGGATGCTTCCCTCGTTCATCTTGGCGTCGCTCATGAGCGGCCTCAGTTGGCCGACGTCGGGGCGACGCCGGCCTTGCCCTCGGCGGCCACGCGCTGAGCCTTGATGTCGTCCAGCGCCTTCTGGGCGGCGGCGATCTTGGCCTGATCGCCGGCTTCGCGCGCCAGGCCCAGGTTTTCGGTCGCCTCCATCTCGCGCACGACCAGGAGGTGGGTGTCATCGGCCGGCTTGAACCCGCCGATCGACAGCTTCTTCAGATAGCCGCGCTGCCGCTCGGCTTCCGGCGTGTCGCCTTGCGCGTAGGTCAGGAAGAACTGGCGCAGCTTTTCCTTGATGACCGGGTCGAGATCCTTGCGCCAGATGATCGGGTCTTCGGGCAGGGTCGGCGACTCCCAGATCACCCGGATCTTGTCGACGACGCTATCGCCCCGCGCGCGCGCCAGGCCCACGGCCGTCGAGTTGTTGGTGGCCGCGTCCAGCTTGCCGTTGGCCACAGCGAACAGGTTGGCCTGGTGGTTGGCGCTGATCACGGTCTTGAAGCACTCCTCGGGCTTCTTGTTGGCCGGGATGAACACATAGGTCATCGGCGCCAGGGTGCCCGAGGTGGACTTCTTGTCGCCGATCCCGAAGTTCAGCGTCTTGTCACACTTGAGCAGATCCTGAACCGTGCGGATCTTGCTGTCGGCCGGCACGATGATCAGCGACTTGTAGCCGTCGACGCCCGAGGGGTCGAAGGTGCGGGCGAAGACCTCGCCGTTCGAGCGGCGCACGGCCTCCAGACCAGACTGGTTGGAGAACCAGCCCACGTCGGTCTGTTTGGCGCCCATCGCCACGATCAGCGACGAATAGTTGGACGAGAAGAACGGCTTCACCTTCAGGCCGGTCTGTTTTTCCATGTCGGCCAGGATCGGCTTCCAATAGCCCTCCATGTTCTGGGCCGACTCCGTGGACAGGATCGAGAAGGTGATCGTGTCCTTGGAGACCGTGGCCTCGGGCTTCTTCGAGCACGAAGCCAACGCCAGGGCCGAGAGGCCCACGAGCGAACAACGGGCGGCGAAGGCGAGGGCCGAACGGCGGCTGATCATTGCGGGGCTCCTTCCCAGAATACGTCCTCGAATTCCGGGCCGTAGATATCGATGAGTTGTTCACGCTTCAGGCCGGCGGCCGGGCCGTCATAGACCTTCTCGCCCGCCTTCAGGGCCACGACCCGATCGCAGTAGCGCAGGGCGTAGTCCACCTGGTGCAAGGTGACGATGACGGTCAGGCCGTCGCTTTGATTCAGGTCACGAAGAATCTCCATGACCTTGCGCGCCGAGACGGGATCGAGCGAGGCGACCGGCTCGTCGGCCAGGATGATCTTGGCCTTCTGGACCAGGGCCCGGGCGATCGCCCCGCGTTGCTGCTGGCCGCCCGAAAGGGTGTTGGCGCGCTGGCCCGCGTAGTCGGCCACGCCGACGCGGGCCAGGGCCGCCATCGCCGCCTCGCGCGTCTCGCGCGGCCAAAGGCCGAACAGACCGCGCAGCAGCGGGATGCGGCCCAGCGATCCCAGGGCGACGTTGCTGAACAGCGACAGCCGGCCGACCAGGTTGAACTGCTGGGCCACGAAGCCGACGCGGACGCGCGCCTTGCGCACCTCGCCCGACACCTTGCCCCGAGCCTGGACCGGTCCGCCGAAGGCGGTGATGGTCCCTTCGCCCTCGTCGATGGTCTGGAGACCGTCGATGGAGCGCAGCAGGGTGGATTTGCCCGAGCCCGAAGGGCCGATGAGCGCGATCATCTCCCCTCGACCCACGTCGAGGGAGACGGCGTTCAGCGCGCGACGCGACCCGAAGGTCTTGGACGCGGCGCGGATCGAGAGAACAGGGTCCGACGTCATGGTCGGGACGAATCCTTAACGTGGTTTCGGCGCGGGGGAAGTGCGTTCTCTGGTTTGGGGAAGGTTAGCAATCGAATTGTGACGACCAACAGCCCTTTTCACCGCCGAACGGCGTGGCTCGCGCTCCGCGAAGCGCCGGATCTGGCTGGGCTTGTCGCGCGTTCGAACAGGACCGAAAGCACGATTTCGCCCGACGGGCGCGCCTGCATCAATTCGTCCAAAAAAGGGGGGCAGAAAGGGACTTTACAACCCTGTCCAATGCCCCTATTTCGCACGGCTCCGGCGGACCCGAAGTCCTAAACGCTGCTAACGCCGGCCTGGGTTTAACTTCCAACAGGGGGTTACGTGAATTGCGCACGTACCATTCGCCCCTGGACCTGGTCCGTGAGCGGTCACCGGAACGTCCCGTCGCACTCGTGCGGCCCGACGCGGTTTCCGTAGCCGCGCGCTGGTTCCAGTCCGAATTTAAAGGCGACGTCTTCTACGCGGTGAAGGCCAATCCTTCGCCGTGGGTGATCCGTGAGCTGGCGCAAGCCGGCGTGCGTTCGTTCGACGTCGCGTCGCTGAACGAAGTCGAGCTGGTGGCCAACGAGGCCCCGGGCTCGCGCATGGCCTTCATGCACCCGGTCAAGAGCCGCGCCGCCATCTCGGCCGCGTACTTCGACCACGGCGTGAAGACCTTCTCGTTCGACACCCACGAAGAGCTGGCCAAGATCCTGGACGCCACCGGCCAGGCCAAGGACCTGAACCTGATCGTCCGCATGGGCGTGCAGGCCGAGGGCGCGGCCTACAGCCTGTCGGGCAAGTTCGGCGTCGAGATGCACAACGCCCCCGCCCTGCTGCTGGCCGCCCGCCGCGCCACCCAGGACCTGATGGGCGTCAGCTTCCACGTCGGCAGCCAGTGCATGCGTCCGACGGCCTTCCAGGCGGCGATGGCCCAGGCCTCTCGCGCCCTGGTGCGCGCCGGCGTGCTGGCCGATGTCGTCGACGTCGGCGGCGGCTTCCCGTCGATCTATCCGGGCATGGTCCCGCCGGACCTGTCGGAGTACCTGGCGGCCATCGACCGCGGCTTCGCCGAGATGATGGTCCACGAGACCACCGAGCTCTGGTGCGAGCCGGGCCGCGCCCTGGTGGCCGAGGCCTCGTCGCTGCTGGTCAAGGTCGAGCTGAAGAAGGGCGACGCGCTCTATCTGAACGACGGCTCCTATGGCTCGCTGTTCGACGCCGCGCACATGAAGTGGCCCTTCCCGGTCAAGCTTTACCGCAAGAACGGCCCAAATGCCGGCGAGCCGGTGGAGGAAGGCCTCAAGCCCTTCCGCTTCTACGGCCCGACCTGCGACAGCGTCGACCACATGCCCGGCCCCTTCTACCTGCCGGAAAGCGTGGACGAAGGCGACTATATCGAGATCGGCATGTTGGGCGCCTATGGCGTGGCGATGTCGACCCGCTTCAACGGCTTCGGCGAGACCGACACCGTGGAAGTGCAAGACGCGCCGATGGCCTCGATGTACGGTCTGGCCAAGCGTTCCATCCCGGTCGTCCGTCAGGAAGCCGAAGAGCGCAAGATCGTCCGCTTCTCGCGTCCGAAGGGCGCGGCCGGCAAGCGCAAGCGCCGTCGCTAGAGCACGCCAAGCTTAGCTGTGAGAGTCTAAACCGCTCGAACGCGCTCCGAACGTATCAATCCAGAGTCTGGTCATCCGGTTTAGAGGACATCTAAATCGGACAGGCTTGGCGGGCACGCATTCGGAAATGGCCAAGGCGGGGTTTCGGCCCCGCCCTTTTCTTGCGGGCCGACAAGCGTAACTGGACATTCTCAGGTTGCGCTGACAAATCGTCGCCGCCGAGATCGACGATAGGGGCGTGCGTGGGTTTCCTGACCAAGACCAAGCTGGGTTGGACGTTCGCCTTCGGCGTCCTGGTTCTGATGTGCTTCATGCTGCAGCATCAGCCATTGCTGCACGGGACCGGTTGGAACCACAGCTACTTCTTCAACGCGGCCTGGATCCTGGAATTCGACGACTCGCTGCACCGAGGCATTTTCCCGCCGCGCTGGATGTTCGGGGCCAACAACGGATTAGGCTCGCCGTCGTTCTACTATTATCCGCCCCTGCCTTTCTATCTGACCGCGATCGTGGCGGCCTTCTCGGTTCACAAGAACGACTACGCTCAGATCGCCGCTTGGGGATCGTTCTATATGAGCCTGGGCTCGGGCCTGGCGATGTTCGCTTGGCTGCGGCGGCAGGCCGGCGACGTTCTGGCGCTGGCGGGAGCGATCGCCTACGTCTTCATGCCCTTCCACGTGGTCGACGACTTCGTGCGCGGAACGATGGGCGAAACGGCCGCCTATATGGCCCTGCCAATGGTGGCGCTGTGCCTGCAACAGGCTGCTCGGGTCGAAGGCCAGGCCGCCCGCCCCTGGATCGCTGGCCTTGGCCTAAGCTACGGCGCGCTCCTGATGTGCCATGTGACCATCGCGTTGCTGACCTCGATCAGCGTGCTGTCGGTCTACGGACTCTATCTGCTTTTTGACGCACCCGTCGAGAAGCGCCGCGCCCTGCTGGTTCGCTGCGCCGCCGGCCTGGCGCTGGGCGTGGCCATAGGTCTCAGCTATCTGGGTCCGGCGCTGCTTATGCAGAAGCACGCCACCCTGCAGTGGATGTTCGTCGCGCCGGAATACCACCCATTCCGCTGGACGCTTCTGCGCCCTGACCTCTGGCCGAACCATGGTTACGGTCTCTCGATGGCCCTGATGGGCTATGGCGCCGCGGCCCTTGGCCTGGCCGCTATTCTCGCGGCCCTGAGTCGGCGGATCGAAGGCCCCGCCCGCGAGGCGGCCGTCTGGGGCCTTGCCGCGATATTCGCCTTGCTGCTGTACGCCCTGCCGTGGATCTGGCAGGGGCCGCTGGGCGCGGTCCTGGGCAAAGTGCAGTTTCCGTTCCGTATCGTGCTGGGCATGGAGTTCGCCGCCGTCACCGCCGTGGTCATGGCGGCCGCCGCCGGTCGCTGGCTGCGCCTGCTGATCCTTGTTCCGCTGTGCCTGATCCCGCTTGAAAAGGGCTATCGTCTCCAAGAGTCGCCTATCAAGCTGCATTTGGCCCAGAATGGCGACATCGACGCGGACACCCGCCTACGCATCGCACGACGGCGCACGCCTGACGAACATCTGCCCCAGGGCTTCGATCCGGCCGGGCCCCTGTTCAAGGCGGACACCTTGGGCTTCGCCGGCTTCGACGCCGTGCCGCCGGCCCGGCCCCTGGCGCCAGACGCCCGCGTGACCCCCGCCGGCCAGTTCAAGGACGGCAGCTTCGCTATCATGGTCGAGACGCCGCGCCCCACGCGCGTGGTGCTACGCCGGTTCTACTACCCGACCTGGGAGGTTGGTCTGGTGCGCAAGGGTCGCGACCCGTCGATGAAGACGGAAGGCTACGGCGTCGAAAGACTGCTGTCCTTCGAGGCTCAACCCGGCGCGAACACATACCGTGTACGGATCGTTCGTTCGCCACTGGAAAAAGTCTGCGACACGATCTCGCTGTTGGCGCTGCTGCTGGCCGCGTGGCTGTTCGTTCCAGCCCTGCGAGAAACGCTTAAAAAAATTCGCAAAGCCGCTATATAGCCGCCTTCATCGAAACACCCCATCGCCGGTCGCTCCGTCCTGGCGGTCTCATCGGGTCACGACGGGCGCTCAACTTCAGAGGAACCTCTGTCATGAACGCTCCCGTTCCGAACACCAAGGCCGAGCTGCTGCAGAAGACCGTCGAGCACGTCGACATCACCTCCTACGACGCTCGCCCGATCATCGACTCGATGCGCAAGATGTCGTTCAGCTCGCGCGACACCGCCCGCGCGGCCGACATCTTCAACATGGCCCTGGCCGACAAGGGCTGCTCGACCTGGCTGATCCTGGCTGGCTCGACCTCGGCCGGCGGCTGCATGCACGTCTACCGCGACATGGTGAAGAACGGCATGATCGACGCCGTGGTCGCCACCGGCGCCAGCATCGTCGACATGGACTTCTTCGAGGCCCTCGGCTTCAAGCACTATCAGGCCGCCGGCCCGGTCGACGACAACGTCCTGCGCGACAACTACATCGACCGCATCTACGACACCTATATCGACGAAGAAGAGCTGCAGGCCTGCGACCACACGATCCTCGAGATCGCCAACCGCCTGGAGCCGCGCGGCTATTCCTCGCGCGAGTTCATCTGGGAGATGGGCAAGTGGCTGTCGGAAGGCAACGCCAAGAAGCAAGGCTCGCTGATCCAGACCTGCTATGAAGAAGGCGTGCCGATCTTCTGCCCGGCCTTCGTCGACAGCTCGGCCGGCTTTGGCCTCGTCAAGCACCAGAAGGAACGGGCCGCCGCCAAGCAGCCCTACCTGATGATCGACGCCGTGGCCGACTTCCGCGAACTGACCGACATCAAGATCGCGGCCGGCACCACGGGCCTGTTCATGGTCGGCGGCGGCGTGCCCAAGAACTTCGCCCAGGACACCGTCGTCTGCGCCGAGATCCTCGGCGTCGAGGCCGACATGCACAAGTACGCCATCCAGATCACGGTCGCCGACGTCCGCGACGGCGCCTGCTCGTCGTCGACGCTGAAGGAAGCCGCCTCTTGGGGCAAGGTCTCGACCACCTACGAGCAGATGGTGTTCGCCGAAGCTACCACGGTCGTCCCGCTGATCGCCTCGGACGCCTACTGGCGCAAGGCCTGGGAAGGTCGCGAAAAGCCGCGCTGGAACAAGCTGTTCGGCAAGTAGGCTTGCGAGCGTCACATTAGAGATGCAGGGTCCCCAGACGAAAGTTTGGGGACCTTTTTCATGCGCGCTGTTCCGCTCGCCGTCGCCGCCGCCGCCCTCCTGCTGTCCGGCTCCGCCCTAGCCGCGCCGGATCCCGCGCCCGCCGGCGCCCCCAAGGGCTACCTGCCGGCGGGGACCCTGGACACCTTGAAGGTCCTGCCGCCCGCGCCGCCGCCGGGCTCGCCCCAGGCCGAGGCCGACCGCAAGATCTTCCTGGCCACCCGCGCGCTGAAGGACAGCCCCCGCTGGGCCCTGGCGGTCAACGATGTCGACGAGAAGGCGATCCTCGCCGACTTCCAGTGCGCCCTGGGCTTCACGCCGTCGATGAGCGCCACGCCGCGCATGGTCGGCCTGCTGATGCGCCTGCGCTTCGACGTCGGCGCGGCGGTGAATGGACCGAAGGACTTCTACAAGCGCCCGCGCCCCTATCTGGTCGACGAGGGTCCGATCTGCGTCGACAAGAGCGAGGGCCTGGCCAAGAGCCCGGACTATCCGTCGGGCCACGCGACCTGGGGCTATTCGGTGGGCCTGGCCCTCGCCCAGGCCGATCCCGAGCACGCTACGGAAATCCTGGCGCGCGCCCGGGCGTTCGGCGAGAGCCGCGTCGTCTGCGGCGTGCACAACATGAGCTCGGTGTCGGCCGGCCAGCTGAACGCCTCGGCCCTGATGGCGGCGGTCAGCGGGACCCCGCTGTTCCAGACCGACATCGCCGCCATCCGCGAGGAGATCGCCCGCAACCGCAAGGCCGGCCCCGCCCCCGACGCGGCCAAGTGCGCGGCCGAGGCGGCGCTGATCGCCAAGCCTCTCCTCTAGCTTGCGCCGAGCCGGCCCGACCTCTACCTGTTGGCCATGTCTTCCTGCGGACACGACCATCACCATCACGGCGTCGCCGGCGCGGCCCTCGCGGCCGAGCTGGACGCGGCCGAGGCCCGCTGCGTCGCCGCCGACCAGCGCCTGACCGCGCCGCGCCGTCGGGTGCTGGAGCTTCTGCTCGGAGCCGGCCAGCCGGTGAAGGCCTATGATCTGATCTCGGCCTTCGGCGGCGAGGGACCGCCGGCCAAGCCGCCGACCGTCTATCGCGCCCTCGACTTCCTGGAGAAACAGGGCTTCGCCCACCGGATCGAGAGCCTCAACGCCTATGTCGCCTGCCGCAAGGAGGCCGACGGCCACGCCGCCGCCTTCCTGATCTGCGACTGCTGCGGCGCGACCCGCGAGATCGAGCCCAAGGCCAGCGCCGAGATCATCGCGGCCGGCGCCGCGGCGGGCTACGCCCTGACCAGCGTGACGATCGAGGCCCACGGTCTCTGCGCCGATTGCAGAGGTTGAGAAAACCCCGGTATTAGGATCGAACGATCGTTCCACTTCGTTCGAGAGACGCCGCGATGACGACCCCCGAGCCGCCGCCTGGCGTCGAGATCTGGCGCGCCATTCTTGGTTTCGAGGAGCCGCGCCATGAGGTTCGCTGAGGGTCTTCCTGGCGTCGAGATCTGGCGCGGCGGCGTCAACACCTGGGACTGCGACGAGATGGGGCACATGAACGTGCGCCACTATGTCGGGCGGGCCATGGAAGGCCTGGTCGGCCTGGCCGCCGAGCTTGGGATGCCGCACGCCTTCTCGCCGTTCGCCAACGCCACCCTGCTGGTAAAGGAGCACCACATCCGCTTCCTGCGCGAGGCCCACGCCGGCGCGCCGCTCTACATGTTGGGCGGGGTGATCGAGATGGGCGAGTGCGACGCGAAGGTCCTGCAGCTGCTGGTGCATCCCGCCTCGGGCGAGCTGGCCGCCACCTTCCAGACGACCGTCGTCCACGCCACGCCGCGCGAGGGCCAGGTGTTTCCCTGGCCGACCATCGCCCGCGAACGGGCCGAGGCGCTGAGGGTCGAGGTTCCCGAAAAGGCCCGGGCGCGCAGCCTGGACCTGTCGCCGTTCGCCAGCACCGCCAGCCTGGCGCGCGCCGAGGCGCTGGGCCTGACCCGCATCGGCCTGGGCGGCCTGCTGCCTTCGGACTGCGATGTCTTCGGCCGGATGCGCGCCGAACAGTTCATCGGCCGAGTGTCGGACGGCATCGGCGCGTTCATCCATCCCTTCCGCGACACCATCGTCGCGCACGCCGACCCCAAGCCGGCCCGCTTCGGCGGCGCGGTGCTGGAATACCGCATCGCCTATCTGGCCTGGCCGCGCGTCGGCGACCGGGTGGACATCCGCTCGGGCCTGCTGGGGGCGGACGCCCGCACCATGCGGATGGTCCATTGGATGCTGGATCCGGCGACCGGCGAGCCGTGGGGAACCTCGCAGGCCGTGGCCGTCACCTTCGATCTCGACGCGCGCAAGGTCGTGCCGGTGACCGACGCCGCCCAGGCGGCGCTGGCGGCGCGCGCGGTGGCGGATTTGGCCCTCTAAATGACACCATGATCGCTTCCATGGTCACGCTGGGCGGGCTTGGAACTGAAGGAAGCGACACGTGACGGCGATTGCCCCCCGGATGACCCTGGTCCTGGCCCTGGCGACGGCGCTTTGCGCCACCGGCGCGATCGCCCAGCAGCGACCGGCGGACGCAAGCGGACTGCATGACGCCCTGCGTCTGAGTCCCGGCCAGGAAGACGCCTGGCGGACCTATCAGGCCGCGATCGCGCCCGATCCCCAGGTCCAGCAGCGTCATCGCGCCGCCGACATGCTGCTGCCGCAACTGCCCACGCCGCGGCGCGTCGCGCTGATCGAGGCCACGGCCCAGGCCGACGCCGCCGATCTGCATCGCCAGGGCGAGGCGGTGAAGGCCTTCTACGCGACGCTGTCGCCGGACCAGCAGCGGACATTCGACCGCATGACCGCCGACGCCGCCCGGCAGGGCGAGGCGGACGCCGGCCAAGGGCGTCCTCCGGGCGAAAGATAAGGTTAGCAGGGCTTCCAGTCGTAGCGGTCGGCGGCCACGTTCCACGACCACGCGCCGCAGGCCGCCGGCGCGGTCGACGAAGCGGGCGGAGCCGGCGCGGGGCTCGCGTCGTCTTGGGGCCGGTCGTCGCGGCTGGGCGGCGGATCGCCGTAATAGGTCGTGTAGCTGTAGGAATAGCTGGGCGCGCTGTAATACCAGGGCGCGCCGTACCACGGGTCATAGAACCACGGATCGTAATAGGCCGGGCTCAGCACCAGGCCAAAGCGCGGGCCGCTCCACCAGTACGCCCTCGGATACCCCCAACCGCGATAGCGGTAATAGGGATAGCCGTAGTGGGGATATGCGTAGTGGGGATACGCGTAGCGCGGAAAGGCGTGATAGCGCGCCGCGGCCGGACTTCCGAAATGATAGCCGCCGCCGGGCCGGAAACCCGCCTGGACGACGTGGTAGCCGCCGCGGCCGTGCGCCGCGGCGAGCGAGGGCGCGGCCAGGATCGGCGTCGCCAACAGGCCTGCGCCGGCCAGGACGGGGAGAAGGGCTTTCATGATGACCTCCGAAAGAAGCGAGGCCGAGGGTCACGATGGCCAACGGTCGGAGGCTCGCGATTAGCCCGAAATAAGGGCGATCTTACGGTGAAGATATATCGCCGTCGCCACACAGGCGGCGGGCCTCGAGCTCAGGCGGTGGCCATGTCGAACAGGGCGTCGCGCACCACGTCCGGCCGCTCCATCGGCAGGAAGTGGGTGGTCCCCGCGACGGTCTCGATCCGCACATCCCGGCCGCGCCGCGCGAAGCGGTCGCCGACCCGGCAGGTGGAGTGCTTCTCGGCCTTCAGAATGCGGACCGGCGCCGTGACCAGACGGATGGCCCGCCAAGGATCATGGCCCTGGGCGGCGTAGTTGGAGGCTTCCCAGGCGGGCGCGCAAGCCAGCTCCACCGTGCCGTCCGCGCGCTCGACGAAGCCGCCGGCCACATAGTCGGCCAGCATGGTCTCGGGCCAGGTCTTGAAGGCGCCGCGCCCCTTGTAGCCGGCGAAGGCGGCCTCGCGGCTGTCGAACACGGCGCGGCGGCGCAGCGACGACAGCACCAGCGGCATCCGTCGCCACAGGCGGCCCGAGGTCCACGGCGCCTTGGCGTACAGCGTGGCCAGCCAGGGCATGATCACCGGGTCCAGCAGCAGCAGGCCCTTGACCCGCTCCGGTCGCTCGGCGGCGGCCAGCAGGCTGACCGTCCCGCCCATCGAATGCCCCGCCAGCACCACCGGCGGGCCGTCCAGACTGTCCAGCAGGCCGGTCAGATCGGCCTGCAGGTCCCGCCAGGAGCGGCGGCCGTCGGGATCGGCGGGCAGGGTCGTCGAGCCATGGCCGCGCTGGTCGATCGCCAGCACGCGCAGCCCCGCCGCGAGCGGAGAGAGCAACACCCGATAGGTCTGGGCGTTGAAGCCGTTGGCGTGAACGAAGATCACGTCGATCGGCCGATCCGGCGGGCCGAACTCCAAGGCCGCGATCTCGCCGCCAGGCGCGGACAGGACGCGTTTGCGAGGTTCGCGAAAGACGGCCGCGTCCATAGGCGTGGCTCCCTGGGCTTTTCTTGGGCTTAGGGTATGCCCGTAAGCCCTTCGCGTCCATGGAGACCCCGATGAATAAGCTTTCGACCATCGGATACGAGACCGACACCCAGGCTGGCCTGATCGCGCGCCTGAAGGCCGCCGAGGTCGATCTGGTCGTCGACGTGCGCGCCGTGGCCGCCTCGCGCCGGGCCGGCTTTTCCAAGACCCTGCTGGCGAACAGCCTGGCGGCCGAGGGGATCGGCTATCTGCACCTTCGGCCGCTGGGCACGCCCAAGCCGGGCCGCGACGCCGCCCGCGCCGGCCGCGTGGACGAGATGCGCGCCATTTTCGAGGCCCATCTGGAGGAGCCCGCCGCCCAGCTGGCCCTGGCCCAGGCGACGGAACTGGCCAAGGACAAGCGCGTCGCCCTGCTCTGCTACGAGGACGACGCCGCCTGCTGCCACCGCCGGATCGTCGCCGACCGCATCCGCCAGACGCTGAAATGCGAGGTGGCGGACCTTTAGGCCTGGGTCAGCGTCCACTCGCCGTCGCGGTCGCGGCAGGCGCTGTAGCGCTGGCTGGACGGGGCTTGGCCGCCGCCGGAAACCTGGGCGTCGATCACCCGGCAGCTGGCGGCGCGCTGACCGTCGGGACGCACCAGCG
>NZ_SZWJ01000047.1:0-31363 GCF_012184455.1 Caulobacter sp. SSI4214
GGTGGCAAAGCTGGGCACCGACGTCGTCACCGCCGCCGAGCTGACCGCCCGGGCCGGCGTGTCCGAGGGGCCGGCCGAGGTCAAGATCGCCGACCGCGACCACGCCCGGAGCATCGTCGAGGGCTGGCGGGCGCGCGGACTGAAGGTTGGCTTCACCAACGGTTGCTTCGACCTGCTGCACCCCGGTCACGTCTCGCTGCTCAGCCAGGCCAAGGCCGCCTGCGATCGGCTGATTGTCGGCCTCAACACCGACGCCTCGGTCTCCAAGCTGAAGGGCCCGACCCGGCCGGTGCAGAAGGAGCACGGGCGGGCCACGGTGCTGGCGTCGCTATCGTCGGTGGATCTGGTGGTGCTGTTCGACGAGGACACGCCCCTGGCGCTCATCGAAGCCTTCCGTCCCGACGTGCTGGTCAAGGGCGCCGACTATACGGTCGAGACGGTGGTGGGATCGGACGTAGTGCTGGCCTACGGCGGCAAGGTGCTTCTGGCCGAACTGAAGCCCGGTCAAAGCACCACCAACCTGATCGCGCGAATGAACAGCTGAGACGAGCGAACGCGGCGGGACAACGCGTGAAAACGCCGCGCAAAAGCCTGGTTTTCCAGGCTAAACCCCTTCCGGAAATCTCTTGTTAAGCAAAGCGGCGCATCGCTCTTTCGATGCAGCCTGAGCGCACCTGGGCATGAGCGTCGAACGCACCCTTCACCACTTCCCGCTGGATCCCGCCTCGCGGCAGGTCCGCTTGGCGCTGGGCGAGAAGCGGCTGGCGTTCGCGGAAGCGCCCGTCCGTTACTGGGAGGCGCCGCCCGAGTTCGCGGCCCTGAACCCGTCCGGCCTGCCGCCGGTGCTGGTCGAGACCCGCAACCAGCGTACCGTGACCGCCTGCGAGACCCGCGCCATCCTCGAGCACATCGAGGAGACCGAGCCGGAGCCGCCGCTGCTGGGCCGCGATCCGGCCGAGCGCGCCGAGGCTCGCCGGCTGCTGCAATGGTTCGACCGCAAGTTCGACAACGAAGTCAACGGCTTCCTCCTGCACGAGAAGATGGAGAAGCGGCTGCTGCGGCTGGGCGCGCCAGACCTGGCGGCGCTGCGCCAAGGCCGCGAAGCCCTGCGGATGCACCTTTCCTATATCGAGAGCCTGCTCCAGACCCGCGACTGGCTGGCGGGCCGGCGGATGAGCCTGGCCGACTTCGCCGCCGCCGCGCACCTGTCGGTCATCGACTATTTCGGCGACGTGCCGTGGAAGGACTTCCAGACGGCCAAGACCTGGTACATGAAGCTGAAGTCGAGACCGGCCTTCCGTCCCATCCTGGCCGACCGCTGGCCCGGCCTCGCGCCGGCCGCGCATTATGACGACCTCGACTTCTGAGCGTTCCCAAGCCGCGATCAAGGACGAGATCCGCGCCGAAGCCCTGGCGTTAGGGTTTTCGGCCTGCGGCTTCGCCGACGCGGCGGCGGCCTGGCCGAACGGCGAATGGCTGCGCGAATTCGTCGAGGCCGACCGTCACGGCGCCATGGGCTGGATGGAGGAGACGCTCGAGCGGCGCGCTCATCCGACCGCCATGTGGACGCAGGCGAAGTCAGCCGTGGTGCTGGGCGTCAATTATGGGCCCGACATCGACCCGCTGGAGCAGCTTGTCCGCGCTGACCGCGCTGCCATCTCGGTCTACGCGCAAGGCGACGACTACCACGACGTGATCAAGAAGCGCCTGAAGGTTCTGGCCGGCTGGATGCACCGCCGCTTCGGCCAGGAGGTGAAGGTGTTCGTCGACACCGCGCCGCTGATGGAAAAGCCGCTGGCCCAGCGGGCGGGGCTTGGCTGGCAGGGCAAGCACACCAACCTCGTCTCGCGCCCGTTCGGCTCGTGGCTGTTCCTGGGCAGCGTCCTGACCACCCTGGACTTGCTCCCCGACCCAGCCGAGGTCGACCACTGCGGCCGATGCAACGCCTGCCTCGACATCTGCCCGACCCAGGCCTTCCCCGCCCCCCGCCAGCTGGATGCGCGACGGTGCATTTCGTACCTGACCATCGAGCTTGCCGGCCCGATCCCGACCGAGTTCCGGTCCGCCCTCGGCAACCGGATCTATGGTTGCGACGACTGCCTGGCGGTGTGCCCGTGGAACAAGTTCGCCTCGCTGTCGAGCGAGGCCAAGCTGCGGGCGCGTTCGGCGCTAAGGCAGCCCGCGCTGGCCGAATTGGCCGGGCTGGACGACGCCGCCTTCCGGGCGCTGTTCGCGAAGAACCCCGTCAAGCGCATCGGACGCGATCGCTTCGTGCGCAACGTGCTCTACGCGATCGGCAACAGCGGCGAGGCGGCGCTGATGGCCGTGGTCGAGCCGCTCCTCCACGACCCGGCGCCGGTTGTGCGCGGCGCGGCGGTGTGGGCCGCGCGACGGCTGATTGGCGACCGGGCGCTATCGCTGAAGGGCGCCGAGGACCACCCCGAGGTTCTGGCGGAGTGGAACTAGGCTTTCTTGGAGGGAAAGAACCGCCGGACGCCAAGCCAAAGGCCAGCGCCCGCCGCCGAGATGCCAGCATTCACGACCAGACAAACGCCGAGAAGAAAGACGAGGACGCCGATCGCTTGGACGGGACTGCTAGCAGGCGCGCCGTTCATCTTGAAGATGCCCGGCGCAAGGACCGCCCCGATCAAGCCAAACAAGGTCATCGCCACCTGAAAAGTGGCCGCAACGGTAAACGTCACGCCGAACAAAGCGCCGAACGAGGCGGTTCTCAGATACTGCATCATAATACCCCACTCCGGCCCGCAGATTGGGGGCGCCGCCTTGGGCTGTCCAGGGGCGTCAAGACGACTAAAAGGCGAATTTAAGCCTTCAGCAGGTCCTCGACCGCCGCCCGCGCCGCCGCGCCCAGCTCAGGGTGCTGCAACGCCATGGCGACGTTCGCGCGCAGAAGGCCGATCTTGTCGCCGCAGTCATAGGTGACGCCCTCGTACTCCAGGGCATGGAAGTCCTGATTCTTCAGCAGCTTCAGCATCGAATCAGTCAGCTGGATCTCGTTGCCCGCGCCCTTCTCCTGGCTGGCCAGCAGGTCGAAGATCTCGGGCTGCAGGATGTAGCGGCCGCTGATGAAGAGGTTCGAGGGCTCCGTCCCCTTCGGCGGCTTCTCGACCATGCCGGTCATGCGGTTCAGGCGACCGTCCTGGCCGTCCAGAGCGACGATGCCGTACTGGTGGGCCTGGCCTTCCGGGCAGGGCTCGACCACGACGATATTGCCGCCGACCTGGTCATAGGCCTCGATCGCCTGGGCCAGGGCGGGCTTTTGGGCGTGCATGACCATGTCGGGCAGCATCACGGCGAACGGCTCGTCGCCGACGATATCGCGGGCGCACCAGACGGCGTGACCCAGGCCCAGCGGCGCCATCTGGCGCACGAAGCTCATCTCGCCGGCCTTGGGCAGCTCGGCCCGCAGCTGCTCGAGGATCGCGGTCTTGCCCTTGGCCTCCAGCTGGGCTTCCAGCTCGATGTGATGATCGAAGTAGTCTTCGATCGCGCCCTTGCCGCGCCCGGTGACGAAGACGAAGTGCTCGATGCCGGCCGCGCGGCCTTCCTCGATCACGTAAGAGAGAATCGGCCGGTCGACGACGTTCAGCAGTTCTTTCGGCGTCGTCTTGGTGCCGGGCAATACACGCGTGCCCAGGCCGGCGACGGGAAGGACGGCTTTACGAACGGGTTTCATGAGCGGCTCGTCTTTGAGGTCTGGACGCCGTTTCTAGGGGCTGGCGCGGGCGAAAGCCACCACCGTTCCATGAAAAGCACGCGCGGTCCGTCGGGGCGGGTTTCGGGAGGTGGACTCCCGCGCGGTCCGTGCTAGCTGGACGGCCTGCTTTCGTTGAGGTCTTCAATGCACCGTCGCGCCCTGTTCCTGACCCTCGCCGCCATCGGCCTGACCCTGGCCGCCTGCGGTCCCGGCAAGAAGGCCCAGGAAAACCAGGCCGCCGCCGACGCCTTCATGGCGAAGAACGCCAAGGAGCCCGGCGTCGTCACCCTGCCCCAGGGCCTGCAGTACAAGGTCGTGCGCGAAGGCCCTCCGGGCGGCCAGCACCCGACCCCCGCCGACGAGGTCAAGGTTCATTACGAGGGCAAGTTGCTGGACGGCACAGTGTTCGATTCGAGCTATGAGCGCGGCGTGCCCGCCGTGTTCCCGCTGGACGGGCTGGTGCCGGCCTGGGTCATCGCCCTGCAGCGGATGAAGGCCGGCGACGAATGGATTCTCTACGTCCCGCCGGCCCTGGGCTACGGCGCCGAGGACAAGGGCCCGATCCCGGCCAACAGCGTGATGATCTTCAAGATCGAGCTGCTGGGCGTGAACCGCATCGGGCCAGGCAAGGCGAAGGAATAGGGTCTCCAGTCCGCCTCAGACCACCCGAGGCGGATAGCCCTTCTCGCGCAGCGCCTCCATCACCTCCTGGGTGTGTTGCGCGTCGCGGGTCTCGATCGTGATGTCGAACTCCGCGCCCTTGGCCGGAACGTCGAGGGCCAGGCGGTTGTGGTTCACCTCGATGATATTGGCGCCCATGGTTCCGATGACGGAGGCCACGGTCGACAGCAGGCCCGGACGGTCGTCGCCGATGATCCGCAGGGACACCAGGCGCTGGGCGCGGACCAGTTCGCGGGTCAGGACCGAGGCCAGCAGCCGCGTGTCGATATTGCCGCCGCACAGGATCAGGCCGCATTTCTTGCCCCGGAAGCGTTCCGGGTAGGCCAGCAGAGCCGCCAGCGAAGCCGCGCCGGCCCCTTCGGCGATGGTCTTCTCGACGTTGCAGTACAGCGAGACGGCCTGCTCCAGGTGCGGCTCTTCCAGCAGCAGCACGTCGTCGATCAGCGGCCGCACCACGCCATAGGTCAGGTCGCCGACCTGCTTGACCGCGACCCCTTCGGCGATGGTCTGGCCGCCGCAATGGGCCGCGACGCCGCGCATTCGGGCGGTGAAGGACGGATACATGGCCGGCTCGCAGCCGACGATGTGGATCTCGGGCTTCAGCGCCTTGGCCGCGGTGGCCACGCCGCTGATCAGGCCGCCGCCGCCGATCGGCACCGGCAGGACTTCGAGGTCCGGCGCGTCTTCCAGCATCTCCAGGGCGATCGTGCCCTGGCCGGCCATAATGTCGTAGTCGTCGAACGGGTGGACGAAGGTCAGGCCCTGCTCATCGCGCAGCTTGCGGGCGTGGGCGTTGGCGTCGTCATAGGTCTCGCCCTCGATGACCACGGTCGCGCCGAAGTCGCGAGTGTGCTGCACCTTCACGAACGGCGTGGTCTTGGGCATGACGATGGTGACGGGCACGCCCAGGCGCGCGCCATGATAGGCCAGCCCCTGAGCGTGGTTGCCGGCGCTGGCGGCGATGACGCCCTTGGCCTTCTCGGCGTCCGACAACAGCATGAGTTTGTTCAGCGCGCCGCGCTCCTTGTAGGCGGCGGTGAACTGCAGGTTCTCGAACTTCACCCACACCTCGGCGCCGGTGATCTTCGACAGCGTCTTGGAGTGGCGGCAGGGCGTGCGCTCGATCTGACCCTTCAGGCGGCCGGCGGCGGCTTGGATGGCGGCGAGGTCGAGGGTCATCGGATCAGCACTCAGTCGCGGCGAGGAACGGGCCGTGATCGGGCGTCTAGCACGGCCAAGCCCTCCGGGCACACCCCTTTAGGGCGCCGTTTCGAGCAGCGCTGCGATCGCCGCCCAGGCTTCCGGCTCGGTCAGCATCGGGGCGTGGCCGACGCCCGGAACCTCGGCATAGGCCATGTCGGGCGCGGCGGCCCGCATCCTTTCGGCGATGGTCGGGTCGATCAGATCCGAGATCCCGCCACGCACCAGCAGCAGCGGCCTGTCCTTCGCCAGCGCGCGGAACAGAGGATACATGTCCGGCGGGGCCAGGGCCTGCCCGCCCTCCGCTTGGGTCTTGGCGGCGGCGGCGGCTGCCGCCTTGATCGGAGCCGATATGTCAGGGTCGTAGGCTAGGACGAACCCGCCGTCCTGTTCATCGAACAAGCGACGGGCGAAGACGCCCCATTGCTCAGGGCCATAGGTCGGGAAGGCCGCTTCGTTGATCGCCTTGGCGTAGGCGACAGCCTCGCCCCAGGTCTCGAACCGGCTGGCCAGGCCGGTATAACCGGCGATGCGGGCCAGGCCGACCGGCGACAGCTCAGGCCCGACGTCGTTCAGCACGGCGGCGGCGACGGCCTCCGGCTTCAGCGAGGTCAGCACCATGGTGATCAGCCCGCCCATGCTGGTGCCGACGAACACCGCCCTGTCGACCCCGGCGGCCTCAAGCAGCGCGACGATGTCGGCCGCGTAGGTCCCCGGGTGATAATTCATCGGATTCGGGTCGCGCGCCGACAGCCCCCGGCCGCGCACATCGACCGCCAGCACCCGGCGCCCCGTGGCGGCGATCCTCGGCGCAAGATCCTCGAAGTCGCGCGCGTTGCGGGTCAGGCCGTGGATGCAGATCACTGGAAGCTTACGCGCCTCGCCAGCGGCGGCGTAGTCGCGGGCGTGCAGCGGCAGGCCTTCGTGCGAGGTCCAGAAGAAGTCGGTGAAACTCATCACGCACTCCGATTTCCCCGGCGAAGGCCGGGGTCCAGATCGAACCCACCAGACTTGGCGGATTTGGTCGAGACCGATGGCGCGAGAATCCGAAAGGGGCCGGATGACTCTGGGTCCCGGCCTTCGCCGGGAAGGTCGGGCTCTTAAGAGGCTTCGTGGACGAAAGGCGAGTCGATTTCGGCCAACAGCGGCGCGGCGTTGTCGCGAGCGTTGGCGGTGATCTCCGTCGTCGGAAGCGACCAGTCGATTGCAATCGCCGGATCGCTCCACCGCACCCCGCCCTCGGCCTGGGGCGCGTAGTAGTCGGTGACCTTGTAGAGCACCTCGCAGGCGTCGCTCAGGGTCACATAGCCGTGGGCGAAACCCTTGGGGACCAGCAGCTGCCGACGGTTTTCGGCCGAGAGCTCGGCGCCAACCCATTGGCCGTAGGTCGGCGAGCCTTTCCGGATATCGACCGCCACGTCGAAGATCGCCCCGACCACGCAGCGCAGCAGCTTGTCCTGGGCGTGCGGCGGCTTCTGGTAGTGCAGACCGCGCTGGACGCCGCGTGTGGTGGTCCGCACATGGTTGTCCTGTACGAAGGCGGCCTTGAACCCCGCTTCCTCCAGCGCCGATTGGCGAAAGGTCTCGGAAAACCAGCCGCGCTCATCGCCATGGCGCGCGGGCGTGATAAGCAGCACTTCGGGGATCGCCAGCGGCGTGATCTTCATGACGCGGACTTCGATTTGAGAAACGACCGGCCACCGATGCCGCCTGACGCGACCGAACACAAGAGCGGCTCCGAAAACGCAAACGTGGCGGTGAGCGTGATCATCGTCTCCTACCAGAGCGGCCCGACCCTGGCGCCGTGCCTGGAACGGCTGGCGGCCCAGACCTTCCGCGACTTCGAGACGATCCTGATCGACAACGCCTCGACCGACGGCGCGCCCCAGGCGGCGGTCAAGGCCCATCCCTGGGTGGATTTCGTCGAGGCGGGCGCGAACCTCGGCTTCGCGGCCGGCAACAATTTCGCCGCGCGGCGAGCCAAGGGGCGGTGGCTGGTCCTGCTCAATCCCGACGCCTATGCCGAGCCGGACTGGCTGGAAGAATTGATGGCCGGCGTCGCCCGCCATCCCGAGGTCAAGAGCTTCGCCTCGTTGCAGCTGTCGGCCGATCGGCCGGGCCTGCTGGACGGGGCCGGCGACAATGTCACCAGCGCGGGCATACCGTTCCGGGGCGGGTATGGCCGCCGGACGCCCAAGGCCCTACCCGAGGGCGAGGTGTTCTCGGCCTGCGGCGCGGCCATGCTGATCGAGCGAGACCTCTTCCTGGCGGTCGGCGGCTTCGACGAGCGGTATTTCTGTTACTGCGAGGACGTCGACCTGGGCTATCGCCTGCGCCTTTACGGTCAGCCGACCTTGCTTTTGCCCAAGGCGAAGGTCGCCCATGTCGGCTCGGCCAGCACCGGCGTGCGGTCGGATTTCTCGATCTTCCATGGCTCGCGCAACCGCGTCTGGACCTTCGTCAAGAACACGCCCGGCTGGCTTTTTCCGGTGACCTTGCCGCTGCACGTGGCGGTGACGGCGGGCTTGCTGTTGCTGCACTGGCGACGCGGCGATGTCGCCCCGGCGATCCGGGGGATCAAGGCGGCGTTGAAGCGCGAGGATCTCGACCAGGTTCTGGCCGACCGCGAGGCGATCCAGGCCCAGCGAAAGGCTTCGCCCGGCGCGATCCTGCGGGTGATGTCGATCGACCCGGCCGCCTTTATCGGGCGGCGGTTCGTCATCCGGAAGTGGCGCGGGGTCTGACCCCAACTCCGCTTTCCCCGGCGAATGCCGGGATCGAGATCGAAACCACGGAATGTCCGGACTTGGCTGAAGCTGTTGGCGAGAACACCCCAGACGTCCCGGATGGATCTGGGCCCCGGCGTTCGCCGGGAAGACGGACCTAGATGGAAAGCTCCTCGATCAGCCGGCGCATGAAGGTCGCGCCGCGCTGCATCTGGCTGATCTCGACATATTCGTCGGGCTGGTGAGCCTGGTCGATCGAGCCGGGGCCGCAGATCACGGTCGAGAAGCCCGCGCCCTGGAACTGGCCGGCCTCGGCGGCGTAGGGCACGACGCGCGGCGGTCCGTTGTCGCCGGCCAGCCGGCGCGCGAAGGCCTCGGCGACGCCGTTCTCCTCGGGCGCCAGAGCCGGCGTCAGCGATCGGCGCTCGATCTTGACCCCGCCCTCCGGCGCCTTGGCCTTGATCTCGGCGTCCATCCGCGCGGCGGCGGCGAAGACGTCGGTCAGCAGCGCCATCGGATCCTGCCCGGCCGGCGTGCGCAGATCGAACAGGAAGGCGCACTCGCGGGCCAGGATATTACCGGCCGTGCCGCCATGGATCATGCCGATGGTCAGGCTCGCGCCCTTGGGCGTGAACGGCGAGGCGGGATCGGCCTCGCGCTCAAGCCTTTCGGAGAGCTCGACCAGCATCGCCATCAGCTTGATGGCGACCATGTTGGCCGAGACGCCCAGGTGAGTAAGGCTGGAATGGGCTTCGCGGCCCGTGACCGTGACCGTGAAGGTGGCGATGCCCTTGTGGCCGCGCACGGCGACCATGTCGGTGGGCTCGCCGACCACGACCAAGGCGGGCTTCGGGACCTCGGCGGCGATCACCGCGATCATGTCCGGCGCGCCCAGGCAGCCGATCTCCTCGTCGTAGGAGAAGGCCAGGTGCACCGGCCGGGACAGGGTCGCCTTGGCCAGCTCCGGCGCGGCGGCCAAGGCCAGGGCGAGGAACCCCTTCATGTCGCAGGTCCCCCGTCCGTAAAGCCGGCCGTCGCGCTCGGTCAGGGTCCACGGATCGCTGGACCAAGGCTGGCCGTCCACCGGTACGACGTCGGTATGGCCGGACAAGACGATCCCGCCCTCGACCGCCGGGCCGATGGTGGCCATCAGGTTCGACTTGGTTCCGTCGGCGTTCGGCACCCGGCGCGCGGGCACGCCGAGATCCGCCAGATAACCCTCGACCCACTGGATCAGCGCCAGGTTCGAGCCTCGCGAGGTGGTGTCGAACGCCACCAGCTTGGCCAGGAGATCGATCGCGCGGTCGGACAGGACTTCGGAGGAGGCAGCCATGGCGCGAGCCTAGACCCGTTCTCCCCGCGCCGACCACCCCGCCCGCGCCGGTTCGTCGCCATTGATCGCCGATAGGGCACGGTCATGCCCCGAGGCTGGGTCTCTCGCCGCGCAGCGGGCGATTTCATGCCCGAGCGGCTCGATGAGTCACTTTTCTTCGGCGGCGCGGTTCTCTAGAGGGAGCGGACCATGATCCTGACCCTCTCCTGCCCCGACCAGCGCGGCATCGTCGCCAAGGTCTCCGCCTTCCTGTTCGAGCGCGGCTGCAACATCCTCGACGCCCAGCAGTTCGACGACCAGGAGACCGGCCAGTTCTTCATGCGCGTCGTGTTCGACGCCGACGGCGCGGACCGCGCGGCCCTGCGCGAGGACTTCGGCGCCCTGGCCGAACCGCTGAAGATGAAGTGGACGCTGCGCAATCGCGCCGAGCGCTACCGCGTGCTGCTGCTGGCCAGCAAGTTCGACCACTGCCTGGCCGACCTCGTCTATCGCTGGCGCATCGGCGAGCTGCCGATGGACATCACCGGCGTGGTCTCCAACCATCCGGCCGAGACCTACGCCAACGTCGATCTGACGGGCCTCGCCTTCCACCACCTCCCGGTGACCAAGGAAACCAAGCTCGAGCAGGAAAGCGATCTCTGGAAGCTGATCCAGGACACCAAGACCGACATCGTCGTGCTGGCGCGCTACATGCAGGTGCTGTCGGACGGCTTATCGGCCAAGCTGCAGGGTCGGTGCATCAACATCCACCATTCATTCCTGCCCGGCTTCAAGGGCGCCAAGCCCTATCACCAGGCTCACCAGCGCGGCGTGAAGCTGATCGGCGCGTCGGCCCACTACGTGACCGGCGATCTCGACGAGGGTCCGATCATCGAGCAGGACGTCGAGCGCATCAGCCACCGCGACACGCCCGAGGACCTGATCCGCAAGGGTCGTGACATCGAGCGTCGCGTCCTGGCCCGCGCCCTGCGCTACCGGCTGGAAGACCGGGTCCTGCTGAACGGCCGCAAGACGGTGGTGTTCACCGACTAGGCGCCCGCTGAAGGACCGAAGGTTGCGCGTACACTAAAAACTGGATACGGGGCTGCTCTTCGAGAGGCGAGAACGTTCCAGGTCATGTCGCAGCAGGCTCTTCGCGTGATGGTGACCGGCGGGTCCGGCTTCATCGGCTCGGCCGTGTGCCGCCATCTGGCTGGCCAGAACAACGTCGCCATCCTCAACTACGACAAGCTGACCTACGCCGCCGCCCCGGCCAGCCTGGCCATGCTGGAGGGCCGGAGCGACTACTGTTTCGTGCGCGGCGACGTCGCCGACGCGGACGCCGTCGCGGCGACGATCAGGGACTTTCGTCCCGACACCATCATGCACCTGGCCGCCGAGAGCCACGTCGACCGGTCGATCACCGGTCCCGGCGACTTCATTCAGACCAATATCGTCGGCACATATGTGATGCTGCAGGCCGCGCTAGAGCACTGGCGGGGCCTGTCGGGGGAGGCCAAGGACCGCTTCCGCTTCCACCACATCTCGACCGACGAAGTGTTCGGCAGCCTGGGTCCGGACGGCCTGTTCTCCGAGACCACGCCCTACGACCCGCGCTCGCCCTATTCGGCGTCCAAGGCCTCGTCGGACCACCTGGCCCGCGCTTGGAGTCACACCTATGGCCTGCCCGTGGTGGTTTCGAACTGCTCGAACAACTATGGCCCCTATCACTTCCCAGAGAAGCTGATCCCGCTGGTCACGCTGAACGCCCTGGAGGGCAAGCCGCTGCCCGTCTACGGCCAGGGTGACAATGTCCGCGACTGGCTGCACGTCGAGGACCACGCCCGCGCCCTGCACCTGATCGCCACCCGGGGCGTCCCCGGAGAGAGCTACAATGTCGGCGGCCGAAACGAGCGGACCAACCTGCAGGTCGTCGAGACCATCTGCGACATCCTCGACGAGCTGCGTCCCGCGCCCGGCCTGAGACGCCGCGACCTGATCACCTTCGTCGCCGACCGTCCCGGTCATGACGCCCGCTACGCCATCGACGCCACCAAGCTGGAGACGGAACTGGGCTGGAAAGCCCAGGAGACGTTCGACACCGGCCTGCGCAAGACGGTCCAGTGGTACCTCGACAACGAGGCCTGGTGGGCGCCGCTGCGGGCGCGCTACGCGGGCCAGCGCCTGGGCCTGAAGAGCGCCTGATGCGGATCGCCCTCTTCGGCGCCAACGGCCAGCTGGGCAGCGACCTCGTGGCGCTGGCCGGCCGGCGCGGCCTGGACCTGACGCCCATGAATCGCGACCGGATCGACGCCGCCGACGAGACGGCGAGCTTCGAGGGTCTCGACTTCGACGTCGCCATCAACTGCGTGGCGGTCACTCGCGTCGACGACTGCGAGAAGGACCCGGCCCCGGCCGTGGCGATCAACGCCCATTTCTCCGGCCGCCTGGCCAAGGCCTGCGCGGCGCGGGGCGCGCGGCTTGTGCAGGTCTCCACCGACTACGTTTATGGCGGTCAGGCCGAGCGCGAGCCGCTGTCCGAGACCGTCGGCCGCGCCCCGGTCAATGTCTATGGCGCGACGAAGGCCCTGGGCGAGGACTTGGCCCGGCTCGAGCACGCCGATGTCGTCGTCGCCCGCGTCGCCTCGCTGTTCGGCGTGGCCGGCGCCAGCGGCAAGGGCGGCAATTTCGTCGAGACGATGATCCGCCTGGGCAAGGAGCGCGGTCGCCTGACGGTGGTCGACGATCAGGTCATGTCGCCCACCGCCAGCTGGGACGCGGGCGAGGCGATCCTCGATCTGATCGCGGCCCGCGCGCCGGCCGGCGTCTATCACGTGGTCAATTCCGGCGTCGCCAGCTGGCGCGACTTCGCGGGCGAGATCATCACTCGCGCCGGCGTCCCCGCCGAGGTCCTTCCGATCCCGACCGCGCGGTTTCCGACGCCCGCCCGTCGCCCGCCCTACAGCGCCCTGTCGAACGCCAAGCTGGAAGCCGCGATCGGGCGACCCATGCCGTCCTGGACGGACGCCCTGGCGCGCTATCTGGCGGCCAAGGGTCACGTCTGAGCCCCCGCCGCCAAAATTTCTTCGAAATCATCGCGTTGAAGGCCCGGAAAGGGCTCACATCGGCGGAAATTCCGCTCTAGAGCCTTCAGCCTGAAATCGGCATCGATTTCAGGCGTCAAAAAGGCTCTAAATCAAATGTTTAGAGCGTGAGATAAGCTGAAACCGGTTCCCACTTTCAGCCTCACGCTCTAGGTTCGCCAAGTCAGGACTGAAGAAGAGACCTAATGAAGGGCATTATCCTCGCCGGCGGGTCGGGTACGCGACTGCATCCCGTGACCATGGCGCTCAGCAAGCAACTGCTGCCGGTCTTCGACAAGCCCATGATTTACTATCCGCTGTCGGTCCTGATGATGGCCGGCGTGCGCGAGGTGTTGATCATCTCGACCCCGCGCGACCTGCCGCTGTTCCAAGGCCTCCTGGGCGACGGCTCCAAATGGGGCATCGCCATCGCCTACGCCGAGCAGGCCGAGCCGAACGGTCTGGCCGAAGCCTATCGGATCGGCGCGGACTTCGTCGGCAAGGAACCCTCCGTGCTGGTCCTCGGCGACAACCTGTTCTATGGCGCGGGCCTGGGCCGCATCCTGCAGGGCGCCAAGGAGCGCTCCAAGAACGGCGCCAGCGTCTTCGCCTATTTCGTCAACGATCCGCAGCGCTACGGCGTCGTCGAGTTCGACGCGGCCGGCAAGGCGGTCTCGATCGAGGAAAAGCCCCAAAAGCCGCGCTCCAACTGGGCGGTCACCGGCCTCTACATGTACGACAGCCGCGTGGTCGACTTCGCCCGCGACCTCAAGCCCAGCGCGCGCGGCGAACTTGAGATCACCGACATCAACCGCCTCTATCTGGAGGCTGGCGATCTGTCGGTCGAGCGCATGGGCCGGGGCTTCGCCTGGCTGGACACCGGCACCCACGACAGCCTGCTGGAAGCCTCGGAGTTCGTGCGCACGCTGGAGCACCGTCAGGGCCTGAAGATCGGCTGCGTCGAGGAAGTGGCCCACCAGAACGGCTGGATCTCGACCGAGCACTTGCTGGGCCTGGCCCACGAGCTGCGGAAGTCGCCCTATGGCGCCTACCTGGAAATGATCGCCTCGCAGGCCTGACCGACGACCACGACAGGCTGGAAAACGGCTTCGGCGTCGGCGACAGTCGCGCCGACAAAGGTTCGCCGGGAGGTCACGTGTCCAGGAAGATGATCCACGCCGCCGTCGTCGCGGCGCTGCTGACCGCGCCCGCCGCCCCGGCCCTGGCGAGGCCGGATCCCGCCCCGGCGTCCCAGTCCGCCTCGGTTTCGATCGACAAGGCGCGGATCGACGCCGCGCTCAAGGCCATGGTCGACAGCGGCCGCGCCGTCGGCGTCTCGGCCCTGGTGTGGCAGGACGGTCGCGAGCGCTATTTCGAGACCGCCGGCATGGCCGACCGCGAGGCCGGCAAGCCGATGCGCCGCGACACCCTGGTGCAGATCTTTTCGATGACCAAGCCGGTCACGGGCGTCGCCCTGATGCAGCTGTGGGAGCAGGGCAAGTTCGGCCTCGACGATCCGCTGTCGCGCTACCTGCCGGAGTTCGCCGACGTCCAGGTGATCGACGGCAAGGGCGGCCTGCGCCCGCCCGCGCGCCCGATCGTGATCCGCGACATCCTGCGCCACACGGCCGGCTTCTCCTACGGGATGCGCGACACCGCCGCCGACGCGGCCTTCAAGACGGCCGATCCGCTGGGGCTTCGGAACGACCTGACTGAATTTGGCCGACGGCTGGCCAAGGTTCCGCTGATGTACGATCCGGGCGAGCGCTGGAGCTACAGCGCCGCCGTCGACGTCCAGGCCCTGCTGGTCGAGAAGCTCTCGGGCCAGCCGTTCGAAGCCTATGTGAAGGCCCATATCCTCGATCCGCTGGGCATGAAGGACACCGGCTGGACGCAGCCCGAGTCGGCCTTCCCGCGCCTGGCCGCCGTCTACAACAAGGGCGTCGACGGCAAGCTCGGCAAGGAAGATCCCGTCGAGACGCGGCGGATGAACTTCGATCCCGCGCGGCGCATGACCATGGGCGGAGCGGGCCTGGTGGCCTCGATCGACGACTATGCGCGCTTCACGCGGATGTTGCTGGGCGGCGGGTCGCTGGACGGGGCGAAGATCCTCAATCCCTCGACCGTGCGCCTGATGGCGACCGACCATCTGGACCCGCGCGTCACCGACCGCTGGTGGCTGCCGAGCAAGGGCTCGGTCGGGTTCGGCTTCGACTTCGCCGTGCGCGTGAAGCAGCCCCAGACGGCGGCGGAAAATCGCGGCGCGGTTGGCGAATTCTTCTGGGACGGTCGCGACAGCACCCTGTTCTGGGTCGACCCGGCCAACCGGCTGACCGCCGTCTTCTTCGTCCAGACCTTCCCGTTTGACGGCACGCTGCATCATGATCTGAGGGCGGCGGTTTACGGCCCGGACTATCTGGGGCCCAAGGGCGACTAGTCTCCCTGGCGCGCGCGCGCGAACAGGCTAGTCTCCCCGGCGATGACTCGCGCGCGTCCAAGCTTCCTCGAATTCTTCGCCGGCGGCGGCATGGCCCGCATCGGCCTCGGCGACGGCTGGACCTGCGCCTTCGCCAACGACTTCGATCCCGTGAAGGCCGCGACCTATCGCGCCAATTTCGCGGACGCCGAGGGCCATTTCCGTCAGGGCGATGTCTTCGCGCTGGACGCCCAGGACTTGCCGACCGCGGACCTGGCCTGGGCGTCCAGCCCTTGCCAGGATTTCAGCCTCGCCGGCGCCCGGGCGGGTCTGGCGGGCGGCAAGTCTTCGGCCTTCTTCGGCTTCTGGACGCTGATGAAGGCGCTGTCGGCCGAGGGCCGGGCGCCGCCCGTGATCGTCATCGAAAACGTCGTGGGCCTCCTGACCTCGCACCATGGCGAGGACTTCACCGCCCTGTGTGGCGCGCTCGGCGAGGAAGGCTATCGCTTCGGCGCGCTGGAGATCGACGCGGCGGCCTTCGCGCCGCAGTCGCGACCGCGCGTCTTCGTGGTCGCCACCCGCCTACCGACCGCCGGCCTGGAGGGCGCCAGCGCCTTCCACAGCCGCGCCATTCGCGAAGCGGCCGCGCGACTGCCGCGGGACCTGCAAGCGCACTGGATCTGGTGGGGCGCGCCCGCGCCGCCCGCGCGCAACACCGACCTCTCGGCCATGCTGGAACCGGACGCGGTGGTCAGCTGGAATCCGCCGGAGCGCACCGAGGCTCTGCTGGCCCTGATGGCCCCGGCCCACCGCGAGGCCGTGGAGACCAGGCAAAACGCTGGCGGCCGCGCGGTCGGCGCGGTGTTCCGCCGGATGCGGGGGACCCAGCAACGGGCCGAGGTCCGGTTCGACGGCCTCGCCGGCTGCCTGCGCACGCCGCGGGGCGGCTCGTCCCGGCAGACCCTGCTGGTGATCGACGCGGGTCAGGTGCGTTCGCGCCTGCTCACCGCGCGCGAAGGCGCTCGCCTGATGGGCCTGCCCGACAGCTACCAGCTCCCCGCCTCGCAGACCTCGGGCCTGCAGGTGGTCGGCGACGGCGTCGCGGTTCCGGCGGTGCGTTGGCTCGCGGAAACCCTCCTGGAGCCGCTCGTCTATAGCAAAACTGCAAGCCTTGCCGCCGAATGACCTCCTGACAGCCGGGGGATAGGGGTCTAGGGTGCGCCGCTTCCCGCAACCTCCGAGGTGTTCCGATGGACGACGCTTCCTCCCTCTATGACGCCGCCCGCTTCAAGCGCGCCGGTCGCGGCAAGATCTACGACTCCATCATCGACACGATCGGCGATACGCCGCTGGTGCGCCTGCCGCGCCTGTCGGCCGAGCTGAAGCCGAAGGGCGAGGTTGTCGCCAAGCTTGAGTTCTTCAACCCGATCGCCTCGGTCAAGGACCGCATCGGCGCGGCGATGATCGAGTCGCTGGAGGCCCAGGGCGTGCTGAAGCCAGGCGCGACCATCGTCGAACCGACCTCGGGCAATACCGGCATCGCCCTGGCCTTCGTGGCCGCGGCCAAGGGCTACAAGCTGACCCTGGTCATGCCCGAGAGCATGTCGATCGAGCGCCGCAAGATGCTGCTGCTGCTGGGCGCAAAGCTGGAGCTGACCCCGGCCGAGAAGGGGATGCGCGGCGCCGTCGCCCGCGCCCAGGAACTGGTCGAGGCCACGCCGGGCGCGGTCATGCCCCAGCAATTCGAGAACAGCGCCAATCCGCTGGTCCACCGCGTGTCGACGGCCGAGGAAATCTGGAACGACACCGCCGGCGCGGTCGACGCCGTGGTCTCGGGCGTCGGCACCGGCGGCACGATCTCCGGCGTCGGCCAGGTGCTGAAGGCCCGCAAGCCCGGCCTGAAGATGGTCGCGGTCGAGCCCGAGGCCTCGCCGGTGCTGTCGGGCGGCGCGCCGGGTCCGCACAAGATCCAGGGCATCGGCGCCGGCTTCGTGCCCGGCATCCTGGACCGAGGCGTGATCGACGACATCGTCCAGGTCAGCAACGACGACGCCTTCGCCATGGCCCGCCGCGCGGCCGCGACCGAGGGCCTGCCGGTCGGCATCAGCTCCGGCGCGGCCCTGACCGCCGCCTTCGACCTCGCCCTTCGCGACGAGTACGCCGGCAAGCTGATCGTGGCCATCATCCCCAGCTTCGCCGAACGCTATCTGTCCACCGCCCTGTTCGAGGGGCTGTAGAGCCAGCGAGCCGCGCGCCTTGACCGACGTCTATGACAAGGCCAAGCGCTCGGCGGTCATGGCGCGGGTCAAGAGCAAGGACACGACGCCCGAAAAGACCGTGCGGCGCGTCCTGACTCGCCTGGGCGCGCGCTATCGCCTGCACCGCCGGGACCTGCCGGGCCATCCCGACATCGTCCTGCCGGGGCGTCGGCTGGCGATCTTCGTCCATGGCTGCTTCTGGCACGGCCACGACTGCGCGCGGGGTTCGCGCGTGCCGAAGAATAATCGCGACTACTGGCTGGCCAAGGTGGGCCGCAACGTCGCGCGCGACGCGCGCGCGATCGCGGCGCTGGAGACGGACGGCTGGCGGGTCGCGGTGGTCTGGGAGTGCGATCTTAAGGACGAGACCGCTCTGACCGCCCGACTCGCGGCGCTTCTGGCGAAAACCTGAGCCAGCCCTTCGTCAGGGCCGGGGACCGAACGCGCGCGTCAGGTCGTCGGGCCCGACGCCGTCCAGTTCGAGACGCTTCAGCCGCGCAGTCTCGCCGGCCGCCAGACGAATCGCCGAGCGCGGGATCTTCAGGCTCTTGGCCAGAAAGGCCACCAGGGCGGTGTTGGCCGCCCCGTCGACCGGCGGACTGGCGACCCGCACCTTCAGATAGGCCCGCCCGTCGGCGTCCAGCGCCCAGCCGTCGACGCCGTCTCGACCGCCGCGCGGCGTCAGCCGGACGGCCAGGACCTCAGCCAACGAGGCGCAGCAGGGTCCCCTGCAGGGCTGGAAGAATGAACATCTGCACGCCGCGCAACAGCAGCAGCACGATGATCGGGCTGATGTCGACGCCGCCGATCGACGGGATGATCCGCCGGAAAGGCCGCAGGATCGGGTCCGTAACCCGGTCCAGGAAGGTCGCGGCGTTATAGACGAACTGGTTGCGACGGTTGATCACGTCGAACGCGAACAGCCAGCTGAGGATCGCCGAAATGACGATCGCCCACCACAGCAGGTCCAGCAGCGCATCGATGATGAAGAAGACGAGATTGATGATGGGGGCCATGGGTTTTCCGTCCGGACGCTCCCGCTTCTTGCCGCGCCTGGCGGTTGCTGACAAGGCATCGCGATAACCCCGCTTGACGCGCGGCTCCAAGGGCCGTATCTCCGCCGCTCCTTGGGGCCGTAGCTCAGATGGTAGAGCGCCTCGTTCGCAATGAGGAGGTCAGGGGTTCGATTCCCCTCGGCTCCACCAAGGACTACAACTAAATAACTGTTTTCTTTGGGAAACATCCGATGCGCCAACGAGCGCCCCCACGGATTTCCCCTCATTTTTCTCGCGCTTCAGTGACACTGCCTGCGTGGACTTGGCGCAGGATGGGATGAGCCTGTTCAAAATTTACGCGCCACCGGCATCAACCAGTAGCAGATCAAGCGCTATGAGACGGGGCTGACTCAGCCCTCCCTGGAGGCCCTGCGTAAGCTCGCCATCGCCCTGCACGTCTCCATCGACGCCCTGGTGTTCGAGGAAGGCGAGCGCGGCCCCGACGACGAGTTGAAGTTGGCCTTCGAAGGCCTCGCTACGTTCGATCCAGAAGACAAGGCGATGGCCACCCGGATCATTCAGGGGCTGATCCTCCAGCACCAGGCCAAGATCTGGTCCAAGGCGTCCTGACGCCGCCGCCGCGCTCCAGCGGCCACATCGCAGCGCCTACCCTAAGGATCGGCTCTCAGCCGCTCCTATGGCGAAGCTCATTGCTTTTCTAAAACCAGATCAAGGCCCGCAAGCCTCAAGGCGCCAGGCGGCCGTCGACCGCCTCCACAGCGAAGGCGATGGACGCCTGGCGCCGGCCGCCGCGCCGGCGTCGGCCGGGAGAGGCCGATCGGTGGATTAAAAACCCGTCCCAACCGGCCCGATTGTTCCCGATATACCGACCATGTTCCCGATGTACCGACTCCTCCTCGGCGGGACGCCGGATTTGCGCGCCCCTGGCGGCCAGGTCGGGCTCAAACGGGCGGCCCGGTCGGTATATCGGGAACAACATCGCCGGTTTCCAATACACAGACGCCCCGCTGATCCAGCGCCTTCGCGCCGCCGCGCGGCGTCGCCCAGCTCGCCACGATCGCCACCACTTCGGGCCTGACGATCAGCAAGGCCTCCTCGCGGGTCAGGCCGGGGATGCGCAGCAGGCGGTCATAGTCGGTCATCGCATGGCGCACATGCGCATGAGACACCAGTCCGAAGGCCTGGGCCGATCGTCACCGGCTCGGCCCATCCCCGCGTAGCCAAGAGGTCAACGAAGTGCGCCATCAACTCGAGCGAACAGCCCCCGTGATGCGCCTTCAAGTGGCCCTCGACAGCCGCGCGGGAGAAGCTCTTGCACCGCTTGCGCCCCATCGCGCCGTCTCTCGCCTACTCCGCGCCAGACAGCATAGTGGCGCTGGCGATTGCGCCCCGCAATCGCGCGGCGCGCCAGAACGGGGCGCGTAAGAGGCCTGTAAGAGGTCGGGTCGTCGTAAATCCTGGACTTTCGCCAGCCCTCGTATGAGCGCCCGTAAGAGATCCAAAATACGGCCGCGCCACGCACCCAAGCAATTTCAACAACTTATAGGAACCCGCCAGGGTGCGTATGGTGTATGAGCAGTTAAGGGCAGCAAATTCTCGGCGCCAAGGCTACCAAAGAGAGCAAAAGGCAGCAAAATCCTAACCTCAGAGCGCTGTGCGCGACGCTTGCTCAGCAGATCGGCTTCGAACGCCATTTTAGGCGCCGCTTCCCGCTCTTTTCTCCGTCACGACTACCGCCCGCGCCACGCGCTTCTCTTCGGCCGGACTCGATTGGTCCGCGCTCCGTACTCCCGCTAGGTTGGGCATCCCCGGCGGGGCGCCGCGAAGCTGAGGAACCGGACTCCCAGCGCCTCAGCAAAACCGCAGGTGTGCGTGACGTGCACTGCTATTTTCGCCCCTTCCGCTCGCTTTGGGTTTCGGGGCTTTCGGGGGCCTTTGGGTAGGCGTCAGGTCAGCCTGATGATCGAATCCACGGCGCGCTAATCGCAAACCTGGGTGCGGGTAGCTGCCAGGAATTAAGTGCACTGTCACCGTAATTCCTTGGGCGCGGGCCTACGCGAAGTTAAGCTGACAGCCCCACTTTAATCGCGACCCATCCGTCGTAAAGAGCACAAGCAAGCCAGGCAAGGACCATCAATACGAGCAGAGCCGTCACAACACTCTGCCCTGCGCCAAAAAGAATACCTGCCGCTGCTGAGGTCGGAGCAATTAACAGAAGCATCGTCCGGGGAAATGATACCCATCCGTAGCGCCTGTATACCTTATCTACGTCAACCCTGCCTTGTCCATCTGGACGCATGGAAAAATATCGCACGAAAGTCAAAATAATTAACCTTTCGAAAAAGATCATTATTGGCACGAGAGCAATATTCGAAAGCAAGATTAGCCCCTTAAGGACAGCCAAGGACGGCGTTCGTGTATTGTCCGAGCGCGCCCTTGCCCATGTTAAACATTCTTTGCTGACTCAATCCGAGTTTCGCAATCGCTTTAGCGCCGCTTCTTTCGACACCGAAGCCAATAAGCTGCCCTGTCGTGGTTACGGCAGCATTCCCAAGCCGCCCCTGACGGACATTGATCGCTACAGATAGCGCGGCGGCGCCCTTTGACGTGAGGCCCAGCGCCCCGGCGGCAGCACCAAAGCCCACAAGCCCGACTCCAGTTTCGGATGTAACGACCGCTGCCCCCAACGATACAAAAGCGAGGCTGGAAAGCGCATTGCTGGATTGGTCCAGGAAGTCTGCAGCCTTCTGCCAACCATTCTTTGCCGGCGTGCAGACTTGCGGGCCGGTTTGGCGTTGGGGCGGGGGCGTGGGCGGGGGAGAAGTATGCCTATTGCCCTCTGCATCAGAATATTGGCGCACTATCTGATCGTAGCAAATCCGATCACAATTTCCGCTACTTACATAGTCGCACGTCCAGCTATTTTCGCCCAATCCCGGCACAGTGTGGCAGCCGGCCCCAATAGTCCCCATCGGATACGCCGATGGCATGAATTGGTATGCCTATGTGGGGAATGATCCGCTGAATAGGACGGATCCCACTGGCATGTGGGAGCTGCCGTTTGGCATCAAAGGTGGTTTCACCGCCGGGATTGCTGGTGAAATGTAAGCGCTGTTTCGGGACCACGCCCTTGCGAGTTCAGCCGTTGGGCTGAACGGCTACCGTGTTCCAGGGCATGAGCTCGTCGATGCGGCTCTGCGGATGGCCCTGGACGATGCGGGTGATGGCGTCGGTCAGATAGGCTTGCGGATTCAGACCATTGAGCTTGGCGGTCTCGATTAAGGAAGCCAGAGCCGCCCAGTGTTCGGCGCCGCCGTCCGAGCCAGCGAAGAGGCTGTTCTTGCGGCTGAGCGCCAGGGGGCGGATCGCGCGCTCGACGGTGTTGTTGTCGAGCTCGACGCGGCCATCCTCGAGGAACAGGGTCAGGCCCGCCCAGCGCGACAGCGCATAGCGGATCGCCTCGGCCAGCTTGGTCTTCTGGCTGATGGTCTCCAGGCTGGCGCGAAGCCAGACCTCCATGGCCTCGGTCAGCGGTAGGGACGCCGCGCGTCGAGCGGCCAGACGCGCCCGGGGGTCTTGGCCGCGGATATCAGCCTCGACGGCGTAGAGCGCCTTGATCCGTTCGAGCGCCTCGCTGGCGATCGGCGCGGGACCGGCCTGAGCCAACTCGTAGAAGCGCCGACGCACATGCGACCAGCAGAAGGCCAGACGCACGCCGCCGCCCTCGGCCAAGGCGCGGTAGCCGCCATAGCCATCGACCTGCAGCACGCCGGCAAAGCCGGACAGATGCGCCATGGGCCGCTCGGCCTTGCGATCGGGCGCATAGACGAAGGCCACCGCCGGCGGATCCAGCCCTCCCCAGGGCCGATCATCGCGGGCATAGGCCCAGAGCTGGCCGGTCTTGGTTCGTCCCCGTCCCGGATCCAGCACCGGGGCGGTCGTCTCATCCGCGAAGAGCTTGCCAGATCGCTTCAACGTCTCCAGCAGCCGGGCATGGACGGGCGACAGCAGGAACGCCGCCCGTCCCGTCCAATCGGCCAGGGTCGAGCGATCGAGCTTGGTCCCCTGTCGGGCGTAGATCTGGGCCTGGCGATAGAGCGGCAGATGATCGGCGTACTTGGAGGTCACCACCTGGGCCACCAGGGCCTCGGTGGGGATCCCGCCTTCGATCAACCGCGCCAGCGCCGGGGCCTGGACCACGACGTCCTCGCAGGCCCGGCAGCCGTACTTGGGGCGACGCACCACCAGCACGCGGAACTGTGCCGGGACGATATCAAGCCGTTCGGTCCGGTCCTCGCCGATCATATGCAGCGCGCCCGCGCAGCAGGGGCAGGTCTTGTCCTCGATATCGACGAGGGTCTCGACCCTGGGCAGGTGCTCGGGCAGTCGCCCCCGATTAGCGCGACGCCTGGCGGCTGTGGCGGCGCGGCGCTCTGGATCAGCGCGTTCAGCTTCGGCGGACTGCGCCGCCTCCGTCTGCTGGACGTCTTCCAGCCCCAACTCCAACTGGTCGATTGGCAGGGTCTCGGCGCGCCGGCCAAACCGGTGACGCTGCATCTCCTTGATGATCTGGCGAAGGCGCTCGGCCTCGGCGGCGTGGGCGGCGCGCTCGGCCAGGATCATCGCCTGGAGCGCTTCCACATCCGTCGGCAGGGTCTCGCCAAGGGTCGTCATGGGCAGGATTACAGCATGTTCGCGCGCGTCAGTGGCGCCCCCGCGAACGGCCTGAGTCAACGTGCCGCAGCGGTTCAGATCAGCCCGCCGCCAGGGGCGTGCGCGGGCGTTGGGACCGATGGACGCGCCGCCAGTCCAGGCCCTCCAACAGGGCGCCAAGCTGGGCGGCGGTGAGCCGGATCGCGCCGTCCTGGACCTTGGGCCAGCGGAACTCGCCCTCTTCGAGCCGCTTGGCGTAGAGGCAAAGGCCCGTGCCGTCCCAGAAGATCAGCTTGATCCGATCGGCCCGCTTGGCCCGGAAGACGAAGATCGCCCCACCGAAGGGATCAGCGCGCATCTCTTCGCGCACCAGGGCCGCCAGACCTTCAGCGCCTTTGCGGAAGTCCACCGGCTTGGTCGCCACCAGCACCCGGACCGCGCCCGATGGGCCGATCACCTTTGCGCCTTCAGCGCGCCGATCACCGCCGCCACGGTCTTGGCCGAGGCGTCCGAGCCAACCCGGACCACCACGCCGTCGATCTCAAGCTCAATGCCGCCTCGGCGCGGGCGGCGCGTCTTGCGACGGGGCGGCGCCGGTTCGGGCTTCACGGGCTCGACCACGACCGGCGCGAACATCGGCTCCGCGCTCTGCACAGCTGGCGTGCGATACGCCCTGCGCCAGGTGAATAGTTGCGTCGGTGAGAGCCCGTACCGTCGCGCTACGGCGCAAGCCGTCTCCAGGCCGCTATAGCTCTCGGCCACGATCTGGCGCTTGGCCTCTTCCGACCAGGTCCGGCGCTGGCCCGCGCCCGTGAAGATCTCCACCCGACGGACCGCAGCCGTCTCCGTCATGGCATCGTCAGATGGCATCGTCATGGAACTAAGCTCGCCCCGAGATCAGGGCGCGCACCATCCGAGGATCCCGGCTCAAGCGCTAGGTGGGGTCCAGGCTCCGCTTACGGTCTAACGCTGTCCGGATATGATCGGCAGTGAGATCATATTCATTGATTAGCGCGACATCGACCACGGCCATGCCACGGCGGTGAAGTCGGTAGACTCGGTCATACAGCCGCTCGACCTGCGCGACTGCGGTGTGCTGAGCGAAAATCCTCTCGATGAATTTGAACTCCGACCTGACGAACTCCCGCGCCGACCCCGCTCGGGCTGATGCGGAATAGAGGTCGGCAACGCCACCCCAGGCCTTACCGTGGGCTTGGATCAGCTCGATAGCTGCTGACGTGATGGTGTGGACGACCTCCACCCACCCGGGTTCTCTGATGTGTCGTCGAAAGGGACGTCATGTGTGGACGACCTCCAAGACGCAAGGGTGAAATGGACGTTCGGCGCTCGGTCGAGTGCAGTCATGTGTTCGGCCTGTTGCTGCAGCGGTCGGCTGCTGGCCTTGATGAAGTCCGCGGACGGGCTCCCTAATCACGTCAACGCGCTCGCAGCGCTCTGACCCCCTGGGTTTCGCCCGTCCCCGGCTGCGGCCGGTTCGTCATCACGTCTCACCACTCTGGCGTCTACGGCTCCGATCCTGTGCGGGACCCTTGCCGATCTCTATGCAGTCGCTGGCGTGTAGGCCTCTTCGCGCGCCATCAACACCCAGGCGATCCGCGCTGTCTTGTTGGCCAGCGCCACGGCGGCAGCCTTCGGCTTTTTACGATCGAGTAAGCCTCGGACCCAGGGGGCTCCAGTGCCGCGTTGACGAGCCATGCGGAGCACGGCCGTGGCTCCGACCACGAGCAGCCGTCGTAGATAGCCGTCGCCCATCTTGCTGATTCCAGCCTGCCGCTCCTTTCCGCCGCTGCTGTGAGCCCTGGGGGTAAGCCCGAGCCACGCAGCGAACTGGCGCCCAGAGCGGAAGAGTGCGGGATCGGGCGCACTGGCAGCCATGGCGCTGGCGGTGATCGGCCCGACGCCTGGGATAGTGGCGAGCCGCAGGCTGGTCGCATCCTGCCGATGCCAGGCGAGGATCCGATGTTCCAGCCGCTCGATCTCTGCCCGGAGTGCCTCCAATTGCTCCGCTATGCCCCGTAACGCGGCCAACGCCAGCTCCGGCAGCCGTTCCTGCTCCAGGATCAGGGACCGTAGCGCCGCCTGGACGCCCGCGGAGCCCTGCGCTGAGACGATCCCGAACTCGCTTAGGTGACCGCGGAGGGCGTTGATCAGCATGGTCCTCTGGCGGACCAAGAGATCCCGGGTCTTGTGGAGCATCAGAACCGCCTGCTGGGCCTCGGTCTTCACGGCGACGAAACGCATGGTCGGCCGGGTGACAGCCTCGGCGATCGCTTCCGCATCCGCCGCATCGGTTTTGCCCCGCTTCACATAGGGCTTCACGTAGGCTGGCGGCATCAACCGAACCTCGTGCCCGATCGCCATCAGTTGCCGGCCCCAGTGATGGGCCGAAGCACAAGCCTCGATCCCGACCAGACAGGGCGACAACCCTTTGAAGAAAGGAAGGACCTGGCTGCGTCGCAGCTGCTTGCGCACCACGACGACGCCTGCAGCGTCGATCCCATGTACTTGAAAGACGTTCTTCGCCAGATCCAGCCCGACGACGGCGACCTCTTGCATGATCCGCTCCCTAGACGTGACGTCCCTTTCGACGACACATCAGAGAACCCGGGTGGGTGGAGGTCGTCCACACCATCACGTCAAGTCCCAATAACTTGGCAGGGACTTCTATTTGCAGTCGCCATGATTGTGATCGGCATTTCTCTCGGGGAAATCGCTGGGCGTCACTTGCGCGCGGGAGATTCTGTGCTTGGAGGCGTCTTCATGGTCCTCACGCTGCTGGATATGTTGGTCTATCTCGGTTTTGGAATTTATAAATCCAGGTCACCGAGAGGGGACTAATCAGTCTGGCTCAAATGAATCGCTTCCGGCGGCCCCGCCAGGCGTCCATCGCCTTCGCTTTGGGGGCGGTCGACGGCCGCCTGGCGCCTAGACGGCGAGGGCGACGATCTCTTGGCGGCGGGACCGGTGGAGCGGGGCTGTCACATTAACTGCGCCGGGGCGCAGTTAATGTGACAGCCTCCGTCGCCAGCTACACCACTACGAGTGGCCCCCGCAGGAGCACTCGATCCCATTCGGAAAAGGGAGGGGCCTCGGTAACAACCCCATTTGAGACCAGCGCATCATAGGTTCTCTCGACAAGTTCGAGAACTAAAGCGGCGCTGCCTTGCCCAGACAGACGCCCCTCCCGAGTGAAAGCCACCGCCCATCCCTGCTTCGCCCCCTCCCGAACATCAAGCCAAATCCATCTGTCAGGCCAAATATGCAAGCGAAACGTAAGGCTGTTGGGTGCCTTTGCGCGCCGCCTTAGAGTGATCTCTATTTTGTCCCGGTCGACACCCTCTATTCTTTCAACAATACGCTGAGCGTCCATTTCAGAAAAACGCCTTCCAAGCGCCTTCCGCCTTTTCCGGAACTGCTCCGAAAACTCATCAACAATTTCTGCGCTTTCGCGCCGCAACCGGGCCATCCGAGAGCTTTCTTTAATAACGCTGCTGCCCCTTTTCACGCATGCTGTGCTCCTCATCGATGCCTCGGTTGCGCTCTCGATTGTTGGAACGATCAGGTCCGCTAGGACGTTCGCCACTCGGGCCTTTTTTGGCGTCCTGCTTACCGGCGTACCTTTCAGCATTGTTACCTTTCGGATTTTGACCGTTCTCTTTTCGGGATTGGGCCTCCCGTCGCTCATTTCGTCGGTCACGCTGCTCCGCCTGGCGCGCTCGATCTTGAGCATTTGGATCATCTCCGTTACGGGCAAAAATACTGCCCAAGCGGCTGGCGCCATGAACGGCCGCAGCTCCGCCCGTGACTATCAATCCCGTAGAGGCAACGGCGGCGGGTACTGCAGCAGGTGCTAGGGTACCGCCAGAAAGACCCGTAGCCAGCGCAGCGCCTCCATCGCCTGCCGCACCGGTGGCAATCATTCCGACCCCAGCTAGCGTCTCTGCGATGGCAGATCCAAGTTCCGGATCCGAAAGCACCTTTCGCCAGTCGGTGCCTGCAGGATCACTGCGATTCAGCGGATCATCGCCGACATACGCATACCAGTTGAGGCCGTCATCGTATCCGGTGGGATCGGATTGGAGGAATCTTCCGTACACTGGCGAATAGACGCGAGCCTTGTAGTGATAGAGTGCAATATTTGGCAGGTAAATCTGGCCAGTATATTGGAAGAGATCCTGGTTCCCCCCACCTGGCAGGCCATATTCGTTATAAGTCAGTATTTTCCGGACAGTGGTGCTTCCCACTGTCTTGACTGCGATCGTTCCTAAGTTCGAGGTTGAGGCAATAATCGAGCCCTGGTGGTCGGACAGCAACCACTCCCCCGTGGTGCCGGCGCTTAGATATTGGACGAGGGGCTCATCCTCGCCCAGACCGTGGACATAGCGCCGCAGCGGCGCAAGCGACGGAGAGTCATCATATTCGCCGATCAAGTTGACGCCGTCATAAAGATAACGGGTAGCGGGCAGGCCAGGTAGCGTGGTCCGATAGAGCCGGCCGAGCGGATCGTAGGTCAAGCTCGCCCCTGTCCCCGTTCCGCGAAGTCGGTTCTCAAGGTCGTATTGCCAGGTCGCCGCCCCATCACCGATCATATTGCCGCGTCCGTCGTAGGTGACCGTTGAGCCGCCCGCCCACGTGATCTGGTTCAAGCCGTTTATATCGTAAGACTTGTTTTGCTGGACGGCCTCCTTCCAATTATAGACGCTATTGCTGATCGTCCGCGAAATTATCTGGCTAGCGCGGTTGTAGGAAAGGCTGAAGCTGACATTATCGGGATTGACCTGGCCGGAAGGCCCCACGAGCACGTGCTCGATGCTGGTTAGAAGTAGACTTGGGTCGTCATATTTGTAGTTGGTAATAACCCCATTGCCGCGGGTCATTTGCTTGCGGCGGCCAAGTTCATCATAGCTAAACCCGACAAGGCCCTCGGACTCTCCTCGACGAATGCCCGTCAGTTCGTCAACGTTGTCATAGTCATAACGAACGTAAAAGCCGTCCGGCCAGATAAGCTTTGTTCGACGCGACGCTGCGTCATACTCGTAGCCCACAGCCCAGTCAGTGACGCCGCCGCTCTTCATCAACTCGGTTTTGAGGCGGCCATGGACATCATGTTGACGCTCGATCGTACGGCCTCCCTCGGAGGCCGACGTCAAACGGCCGAGATTGTCGTAGTCGTAGCTGTAAGACGTACCTGGCACATCGGCCGACGCTCCAACCGACTTCGCAATTGGTCGGTTCAGGTAGTCGTATGTTGTATTGATCAGACGGATCACTCCCTGGGGATCGCGCCGCCTCCAGTACGTACGGTTGCCGTTCTCGTCGTAGTTATACTCCTCGAAGTCGGCATAATTCTGCCGCTGCGCTCCCTGGGCCGCAACTGGATAGGTAACCTTCTTGAGACGGTCGAAGCCGTCGTAATTATAGAGTGTGGTGTTGTTCTCGCCGTCCTTCTCGGTCTCGACCTTCCCGTTGGCGGTATAGGTCAGAGTTCGCTCATAGATCGGAGTGGCCTCGGTGTCGTTCGGGCTGACTAGAGGATCGCTAACCACTCCAGAGAGACGGCCGACCAAATCGTAGCTTCTTCGCGAAATTCGGTCGCGCCCGTCCGTTCCCGTGGCCCTTCGCGCACAGGCATCGAAGGGTGTGGTAGAGAAGACTTCCTTGTTCATCCGCGTGGCCGTACACATTAGGCGACCAGCTTCGTCGTAGCTGTATTCAGTCAGCGCCTGGATTTGCCCTCCGACATAGAGGCGGTCCTGATCTTTACGGCCCAGCGCGTCGTAGTGTGTTTGCTCTTCCTTGAACGGCGTGACAGTAGTCACGGAGGCCGTCTCGCTAGCCACGACGCCGGTCTTGACCGTTTCGACGTTGCCGCCACCATTGTAAGTGATCCAGCGCGCGCGGGGCTGCGTCGTGGCTGTAGAGTCAGGATCGGACCCGACGCTACCTATCAGTTGACGCATAGCGTCATATTCGAAATGTGTTTGATGGCCCATCGGATCGGTGATGGTCCTGATGTCGCCCGTATCACCATACTCATATGCGACCAAGATGCTATCGGAACCATCACCGGCACGCTTCGAAACCGTGTCTGGCTGCAGGTTGGTCGATTGGCCTTGCAGTGATCGTGTGTAGGCCTGTTGCTCGATCAGTTCTGCGGCTGCGCCCGTACAGCTCGATCCGGTCACGCATTGCGAAGTTGAGACCGGCATATAGATCTGCCCGTCTCCGGCTGACACACTCCCAGCTCCGTTCTTTTTGTAATAGGCATAAAAGGGGCTGTATTGAGTTCGGATCTGCGGCCGCGCGCTCGTCGATGTAGGCGCCGCGAAGGTTGTCGTCTCGACACCACCGTGAGCAACGCCATACGCGTAATCCGTCACCTTCTGCCGGAAATCCGTCACGCTCTTTGGCTTGTTACAAACCTTGTAGTTGGTCTCGTCGGCGGCAGCATCATTATCGCTGCAAGATGGATAAACGGCACTCATGGAAATAACGGAATTCCCGAGACCGTATTTCGGCGTTTTCGTAAGCGACGTTACATTTCCACGCTCATCATATACGTATTCATCGTAGTTACCTTCGCTATAAATAACCTTTTTAATTCTATAATTATCATCATATTCATATTTTGTAGAATTTTTCTCTGGATCGCTGACGTCGACAAGTCTTGGCGTCCATTGCGTTTTACTATTGTATGTCCCGCCGGATTCGGTTGGCGGAAAATTTGTCTTATATTTTATTGAATATGACCACACCCCCATTGACGGCGTCTGCTTCGTATTACTCAACGAGTATATCTGCGGCCGATAGGGCACATCGGCAGGCTGCCCCTGGAAGGAGTAGAGCCATTGATTTCCGCCACGGTTTAACGTGGTTGACCAAGGATTATTACCGACCGCATAAATCAAATGAACGGTCTCGGATTTATCCGGCCAATTTACGGTTAGATCCACAGCGGCGCCCGAATAATTTACTTGAATGGACGTCGTCCGCCCAAGAGCGTCTATGACGGTCGAATTTGACGAATAGCTTCCAGAAAAGCTCAGGCTGGGCCACACCCTACTATATGAACATGTAAAAGACGATGGATTACAATAATCTACAGTATTGTTAAATACTGTTACCTTTTTTATATTCTCCCAATCTGGTCCGTAAGCGCCGTCAGAAACGTAATCTATATGGAGCTGATAACCAAGGTTACTATTGATGCTCTGCAGGCGACGAACCGGTATCGAGCCTCCAGACGTTACCTGAGAAGTGTACGTGTAGTCCCAACGGACTCCGTTTGGCCAAACGTAAGATGTCATCACTCCGCGATCAGATATGTAGGGCGAATAGGAAATCTGCGTGGTGTCGAATGTAGCTCGCCCCCCGTCCGGCGCTGTATAGATGTAGTTCTGCCCAACTAGCTTGATTGTCCCGCGAGCGCCCTCCTGTGGAACGCCGCCCGTAAACTTCATGGCCTCACCGAAAAGCGTTAGCGTATCGTAGCCAGGCGTGGGCTCAAGATTAGCACCTACGTGGGAAAGCGCGCCCGCGACACTATCACGCCAATTAGAACTCGCCGTATTCAAAGTCCTTACATACGACATGCCAGCGGAACCATCTCCACCAACCTGTATTTTATTAGTTGAAAACGTATATGATCCATCGATAAGGCTGATATTATTCTCATCGACAATTTGCGAAGTGGGTGGCGGCGGAATATAGGCCTGCGCAAAAGACTCATCCGTAGCGGCAAATGTCGCAATCGCGGCAATAGAAGCAAAGCTCACCTTGGCCGCGACGCGGACCATTCTTCGCGCGAAACCCCACAGTCGCAAAACCATAACTTGCCCCACCCGATTAATCGCGGCTAATCGCAGCAAGCTTGGCCTAGCCGGACAGCTCGCGTCAATATTGCATTTATTTTTTTTCAATGCCAAGCTGCGTCCTGATTTTAGGTCGGGGGATGGGTCCAGATGGCGCGGTTTCGTCACGCGGCAAGTGCTGTCGCTTTATTGGTCGCGCTGTCGACCTCCGCAGATGCTAGGGCTCAGTCGGTCCAGACGGACTACACTTACGATGTACACGGAAGATTGACGGGCGTATCTCGTCCCGGATCAACAACCACTTACACCTACGACAACGCGCAAAACCGCACACGGGTGGTCACCACCAAGACCAACTCCCCCCCCGTGGCCTACGCCGACACGCTGACGGTGACGGCGGGTGCTTCGGCCTCGATCAACCCGCTGTCCAACGACACCGATCCCGATAGCGATCCCATCATCCTGACC
>NZ_SZWJ01000048.1:0-31244 GCF_012184455.1 Caulobacter sp. SSI4214
GCGTCCTGGCCGCCCTCGACCGAAACGGCGCCAACCGACAGGGTCGGGTGAATGTCGAAGCCCGCGATGCGCAGCGGCTGCTCCAGCGAGTCGCGCAACACCGAGGCGGGCTCGTAGCCCCTCGGCTCGCAAAGCACGGCGAACTCGTCCTCGCCGATGCGGCCCAGGATGGCGTCCGAGGGGAAGGCGGCGGCCAGGCGCGACCCAAGCGCCGCCAGCACCAGATCCGCGCGCTCGTGGCCCAGGGCCTCATTGAGACGGCGCAGCCGGTCTAGGTCGGCGACGACCAGCTCATGCACGCCGTCGCGCGACAACCGCTCGCGAGCCCGGGCGATGAAACTGCGACGATCCAGAAGGCCGGTCAGGCCGCAGCGCTCGGAGGCCGAGAATTTGGTTTCGGGGGCGACGACGCCAGCGGCGCGGACGCCTTCTTCCAGCCAGACGCCGCGCCACAGGCAGGTCTCGCCGCCGCGCACGCGGAACCGGGCGACGACCTCGCAACCGGGCTCACGCGGCCTGAGGACCTCCTCGGCCTGGGCGCGGTCCTGCGGCAGGGCCAGGGCGCGGAAGGCGGCGGAGGAGCATTCGGGGGCCAGCGGGCCCAGGCCCAGGGCGCGGGCGGCGCCGTTGAGACGCAGGCGGTCGGCCTCGGGCTCCCAGATCCACAGGGCGACGTCGGCGCCGCTCAACGCCTCCAGCGTCGCCGTCGTGTCCCAGATCCGTCGTTCGCCCGTCTTGAAAGACATGCCCGTCCCAACCGCGTCGAGCCCGATCCACAGCGCTTACTCGGGCGCGATCAGGCCGAACAGACGATGATCTCGCCAATCGCCGTTAATTTTCAAATAAGCGCGGGCGTATCCCTCTTCCGAAAACCCGCATTTCACCAACAGGTTGGCCGAGGCGTCGTTCTCCGGCATGCACGCCGCCTCCAGCCGATGCAGGTTCAGGCCCTGGAAGGCGAAGCGGATCAGGGTCTCGACCGCGTCCCGCATATAGCCCTGGCGCGCGAACGGCTGCCCGGCCCAATAGCCGATGGTCCCGGTCTGGGCGACGCCGCGCCGCACGTGGAACAGACGCACGGCCCCGACCAGGGCGTCGTCTTCCTGGCGGAAGATGAAAAACGGATAGGCCTCGCCGAGCTCCATCTCGCGAGCATAGGCGGCGAGGCGGGCGCGGAACGCCGGGCGCGTCAGATCGCCTTCGGGCCATGTCGGCTCCCAAGGCTCCAGAAAATCACGCGACGCCAGGCGCAGCGCCGCCCACGGCTTATGGTCATGCGGACGCGGCGGCCGCAGATAGACCTTGCGCCCCAGCAGCCGCGGCGGGGGACGGGGCTTTAGGAACGACAGCAAGGCGGATACGCACCAGACTCTGTTTGCTTCACCGCGCCACCTTTAACGCTCACGCCGCCTGGAACAACGCCTTGTCGAAGGCCTCGCCGGCCTTCAGGGCCGACTTGGCGCCGAGCACGGCGGTGGCGGCCTTGCCGGACAGCAGTCGCCCGCCCAGCCGCGCGACGTCGGCGGGCGTCACCGCGTCGACCTCGGCGGCCAGCTCGGCCGGGGCGTACAGCCGATCGAACAGCAGCACTTGGCCGGCGCCCTGCTCGGCGCGAGACAGGGGCTGTTCGCGCGCCATGAACATGTGCGCCTTCAGCTGGGCCTTGGCCCGGGCCAGTTCGGCCGGCTCGATGCGCTCGACCAGCTTGGCGATCTCGCCGGCGCAGACCTTCGCCGTCTCGACGGCGTCGCCCGCCGCGCAGCCGGCATAGATCCCCAGAGCCCCGTGGTCGGCATAGGTGTCGGCGTAGGCGTCGATGTTGTAGGCGAGGCCGCGCTTCTCGCGCGCCTCCTGGAACAGCCGCGAGGACATGCCGCCGCCCAGGCACTCGGCGAAGATCCGCAGGGCGAAATAGTCTTGGTCGCGCGAACCGCAGGCCGGCAGCATGAAGACCAGATGCGCCTGCTCCAGCTTGCGCGCCTCGGCCTGGGGGCCGCCCACGAAGGCGGCGGCCTCGGGGACAGGCGCGCCCGGCGTGGCGGGCAGGTCGCCGAAGGCCCGCTCGGCGGCGGCCATCAGCTCGGCCTCCTCGACCGCGCCGGTGGCGCTGACGACCAGGCGGTCGGCGGCATAGAGCGCCGCGCGCCAGTCGCCCAGCGCCTCGACAGAGGCGGCCTCGACGGTCTCGGCCGTGCCCAGGATCGGACGGCCCACCGGATGATCGCCCCAGCTGGCGCGCTGGATCAGGTCGAAGACATAGTCGTCGGGCGCGTCGGCGGCCTCGGCGATCTCCTGCGCGACGACCTGCTTCTCGCGGGTCAGGTCGGCGGGATCCAGCGTCGGGCGTCGCACGAGGTCGGCGGCGACGTCCATGCCCAGATCCAGCCCGCCCTTCAGCGCCCGCACCTGGAAGCTGGTGCGCTCATAGCCCGTCGCGGCGTTGATCGAGCCGCCCTCGCTCTCGATGACCTCGACGATGTCGCGGGCCGAACGCTGGCCCGCGCCCTTGAACACCATGTGTTCCAGAAGGTGCGACCAGCCCGAGCGCGCCGGATCCTCGTAGGCGGCGCCGCGCCCCGCCACGACGGTCAGGGCCAGGGTTTCGAGACCCGGCATCGGGTCGCAGACGACGCGGACGCCATTGGGCAGGGTGCGGAGGATCGCGGTCATGAGGCGCGGTATCTAGTGCCTCACGCCGCTAAACACCAGTCTGGCTTCAGCTATTGGCCGCGAAGGTCCGCACGAAGGCCTTCACCGACGCGCCGTCGGCCGGGAGGCGCTCGAACTTTTCGGGCTTCCTGGAGAGGTCCGGCGTCGCGCGCGGCGTGCTCGGCAGCAGGCCGGTGGCCGCCTGCACCGCCTCGGGGAACTTGGCGGGATGGGCGGTCGACAGCACGACGACCGGGATCGACGAGTCCAAACGCAAGCCCTGCGCCGCCGCCAGCCCAACGGCCGTATGGGGATCGACGATCTCGCCGGTCTCGTTCAGCGTCGAAAGCATGGTCTTGGCCGTGTCGGCCTCGCTGACCGACGCGCCGCGGAAGAGCTCGCGCATCCAGGCGTGGGCGCCCGGCGGGATGTCCAGCAGGCCCGTGTCGGCGAAGGCGCGGAAGGCGCGGCCGGTCTCGACGCCGTCGCGACGGACGGCTTCGAAATACAGGCGCTCGAAATTGCTGGCGACCTGAATGTCCATGGCGGGGCTCTGAGTGGCCGCCACCGCGCCGCGCGCATAGCGGCCGGTCTCGAAGGCGCGCGCCAGGATGTCGTTGGAATTGGTGGCGGCCGTGACCGAATGGATCGGCAGACCCATCGTCTTGGCCACGAAAGCCGCGTAGGCGTCGCCGAAATTGCCGGTCGGCACGACGAAAGCCACCTCGCGGCTGGGCGCGCCCAGGGCCACGGCGGCGGTGAAGTAATAGACGCTCTGGGCCGCGATCCGCGCCCAGTTGATCGAGTTGACCCCCGACAGGTCGACCGCGTGGCGGAACTGGTCGTCCTGGAAGGCCTGCTTGACGATCGCCTGGCAGTCGTCGAACGACCCCAGCACCGAGATGCAGGCGACGTTTGCGTCGGTCGCCGTGGTCATGAACCGGCGCTGCACCTCGCTGATGCGGCCCTCGGGGAAGAGGGCGACGATGCGGGCGTTCTTGCGGCCCCGGAAGGCCTCGACGGCCGCACCGCCCGTGTCGCCCGAGGTGGCGCAGATGATGGTCATCTTCCGCGACTGGCGCTCCAGCACATAGTCATACAGCCGCCCCAGCAACTGCATCGCCACGTCCTTGAACGCCAGGGTCGGGCCGTGGAACAGCTCCAGCAGGTAGCGGTTCGGGGTCAACTGCTTGACCGGGACGACGGCGGTGTGGGCGAAGGTGGCGTAGGCCTCCTCGCACATCGTCAGCAGGTCGCCCGCCGGAATGTCGTCGCCGACGAACTTGCCGACCACGGCGGCGGCGACTTGGGCGTAGGGTTTGCCCGCGAACGCGGCGATCTCGGCGGAGGTGAACCGCGGCCACTCGGAGGGCACGTACAGGCCGCCGTCGGGGGCCAGGCCGGCCAGCACCGCATCCAGGAAGCCGATGGACGCGGACTGGCCGCGGGTCGACACGTAACGCATCAGGGTCTCAATCTCCGCCAGAGCATGGCGGCATAGATAAACAGCAGGGTTACGGCAAGACCGAACCACGTCAGAGCGTATTCCAGGTGCCGATTGGAAATTTCTACCGGCAGCGGCGCGGGGGTGATCCCGGCGACGGCGGGGGTTTCCTGCTCGGCCATCAGCACCAGCGGCGCGGGCTTGCGGCCAGGAAAGCGCTTGAGGATCTCGCCACGATCGCCGCCCAGCTGCTTGATCGGGGTCAGGACGCCGACCACGCGCCGGGGGGCGTCGAAGGCGCGGGGCGGCGGAGCGACCTGGCCGGTCAGGTCGGGCGCGACGCCGCGATCGACCAGGATCATGTTGTAAGGACCGGCGAGCACCGCGCACGGGGCCTGGGCGCGCCAGACGACATCGCCGCCGCGCACGCCATAGACCAGCGGCAGGGCCGGGCCCGCGACATCGCCGCAATCGACGCTGACCCGCGTCCAGGCCAGGTCGTCGGGCCGGGCCTCGGCGGTGAGAACCTGGACCAGCGGCAGGGCCGGCGCGGTCTTCAGCTTTTCGATGCGCGCGAGGATGCCTTCCTTCCAGTGCAGCCGCTGGATCTGCCAGGTTCCGAGGCCGCAGAGGATCAGGAAGGCGATGGCCGTCGCGATCGTCAGACCGATCGGAAAGGCGCGCGCGCCGGAGGCCGGGGCCTCAGACATCGCCGCGCCCCGCTTCCGAGGCCTTCTGAGCGGCCTGGGCGGCCACCATCAGTCCCTTAGCGGGGCGCATCAGGCCCAGGGTGATGACGAACACCGCCGGCAGCCAGACGATCAGCAGCGCCCAGACCGGCCAGTTCCAGGCGAACATCGAAAACAGCGCCCCGAACGCGCAGATCGTCCCGGCGATCAGGATCACGAAGGTCGCCGCGCCGTCGCCGGTCTCGTACTTGCCCAGCTCGAAGCCGCAGGCCTCGCAGAAGGGGGCCACCTTCAGGAAACCCTCGAACAGGTGGCCCTCGCCGCACTGGGGGCAGAGGCCGCGCGCGCCGGCGGCGTAGGGATTGATCTTGGTCATGGAAACGAGGCCTTGAAACGAAAAAGGCCCGGAACGCTGTCTGGCGTTCCGGGCCCCTTGGGATCTCTCGATCTAGTGGGCCGAGGCCCCGAAGATCACGTAGATGAACGCGAACAGGAACAGCCAGACCACGTCCACGAAGTGCCAGTACCAGGCGGCCGCCTCGAAGCCGAAGTGCTGCTTGGGCGTGAAGGCGCCGTTCATCAGGCGGATCAGGCAGACGATCAGGAAGACCGTGCCGACGAACACGTGGAAGCCGTGGAAGCCGGTGGCCAGGAAGAAGGTCGAGCCGTAGAGGCCCGAGTTGGCGGCGGCTTCCGAGTAGAACAGGTGCTCGTGGTTGATGTGGCTGTACTCATAGACCTGGATGGTCGTGAACAGCGCGCCGAGCAGGATGGTCAGGATCAGGCCCCACTGGGCGCCCTTGCGGTCGCCGGTCTGCAGGGCGTGGTGGGCCCAGGTCACGGTCGTGCCCGAGAGCAGCAGGGTCAGGGTGTTGACCAGCGGCAGGTGCCAGGGCGAGACGGTCTCGACGCCGGCCGGCGGCCAGGTGGCCCAGGCGGTGCGGACTTCCTCGATCGCCGACAGGGTGCGGTGATGATGGAACAGCGCCATCTCGAAGAACATCCAGAACCACGCCACGAAGAACATCACTTCCGAGGCGATGAACAGGATCATGCCGTAGCGCAGGCCGATCGAGACGACCGGGGTGTGGTCGCCGGCCTTGGCTTCCTTGGCCACGTCCGACCACCAGCCGAACATGGTGTAGAGCACGCCCGCGACGCCGGCGGCGAAGATGGCCCAGTTGCCCTTCTCGATGCCGAGCACGCCGCCCTTGATCCAGCCGATAAGGCCGATCGCCATGACGGTCGCGGCGGCCGAGCCGACGAACGGCCAGGGGCTGGGCGGAAGGATGTGGTAGTCGTGTTTGACGGCGCCGGCCATGTTGCTGCTTACCCTTATATCCCTCAGGCCACGGTCGCAGGTTTCCCCCCAGCGCCGTGATCGTTGTTAAACGCTATAGCCCTCTCGACGGTGCGCCGCCAAGGGGTTCCACGATGCGAGGCGGCGCTTCGGCCGCGACTTTCGCCTTCTTCGCGTCCTCGACGGCCGGGAAGAAGGTGTAGCTGAGCGTGATCTCGTTCTTGCCTTGGGTCTCCGGATCGTCGGCGAACTTGGGATCAACGAAGTAGACGACCGGGAACTCGACCGTCTGGTGGGGCTGGATCGTCTGGTTCGAGAAGCAGAAGCACTCCAGCTTCTGGAAATAGGGTCCGGCCGACTCGGGCACCACATTGTACAGCGCCCGCCCCGTCTGGGGCTTGTCGGTCGGGTTGGTGACCTTGAAGAAGGCCAGGCCCGTGTCGCCGATGCGGACGTCCTGGCTGGCCTGCAGGGTTTGGAATTCCCAGGGCAGGTCGCGGAGGTTCGCGTCGAAGCGGATGGTGACCTTGCGGTCCAGGATCCGGGTCGGCTTGGCCACGGCCTTGCGCACCGTGCCGTCGAAGCCCGTCGCCTGGCAGAACAGCTTGTATAGCGGCACGGCGGCGTAGGCCGCGCCGACCATGCCGAAGAAGGTGACCGCGCAGATCAGGGCCACCTTGCCGTTGCGACGGGCGGCGACCTCCCGCGGCGTCAGGCCGTCCTTAGGGGTGCGGTTGGGCGACATTGGCGCCGAGCCTCACGAGGGTGACGATGAACACCAGGACCACGAACGCAGCCAGCCCCAGGCCGATGGCGATGTTGCGGCCATTTCGGGCCTTGGCGGCCGCGTCCCGCGCCGCCCTGTCGTCGACGGGTTGATTCACTTCAGCAGCTCCAGGGCGGGAACGCCCGCGACAGCCTCGCCCAACAGGGCGGCGAACAGGGCGAACAGATAGAGGATCGAGAAGGCGAACAGATTGCGGGCGGCCTTGGCGCCGGCGGCGTGCTCGTCCTCGTCGACCTCGTAGAGGGCGCGATCGGTGACGCGCGGATCGGCCGCGTCGCCGGCCTTGCTGGCGAACACCCGCCAGGCCAGGACCAGGAACACCGCTCCCCCGAGGGCCGCGACGGCCAGATAGATCGGACCGCCCAGGCCCGTCAGCACCGGCGACAGGCAGATCGGGATCAGGATCAGGCTGTAGATCAGGATCTGCTTCCGCGTTTCCTTGGCGCCCTTGACCACCGGCAGCATCGGCACGCCGGCCTTGGCGTAGTCGGTGGTGACGTACAGCGACAGCGCCCAGAAGTGCGGCGGGGTCCAGAAGAAGATGATCGCCACCATCAGCCAGGCGTTCAACGGCGCGTGGCCGGTGGCCGCGGCCCAGCCGATGGCGGGCGGCAGGGCGCCGGCCAGGCCGCCGATGACGATGTTCTGCGCCGTCCAGCGCTTGAGCCACATCGTGTAGACGACGGCGTAGAAGACGATGGTGAAGGCCAGAAGGCCCGCGGCGAACCAGTTGACCGCGAAGCCCAGGAACATCACCGACAGTAGGCTGAGCACCACGCCCAGGGTGGCGGCTTCCTCGCCCTTGACCTTGCCGGCCGGGACCGGGCGGCCGCGCGTGCGGCGCATCTGGCGGTCGATGTCGGCGTCGTACCACATGTTCAGGGCCCCCGAGGCCCCCGCCCCGATGGCGATGCACAGCACGGCCACGGCGCCCAGCAGCGGATGCACCGGCGCGCGGGCGGCCAGCAGGCCGGTCAGGCCGGTGAACACGACCAGCGACATGACGCGCGGCTTCATCAGCTGGAAGTAGTCCTGCCAGCGGGCGGCCTGGATCGCGTCGGAACGCGGGGCATCCGGCGAGATGCTGTCCGGAGTCATGGCGGCGGTCTTCGACATGGAAGCTTGAATATACCGGTCTTCAATGGGCGAAGGGGCGCGGTCATGACCTTTCGGGTCTCGACCGCGCCCCCAGGCTTAGGATCCGATCCGGAGGACGAGCCTTAGTGGTGGCCGTCTTCCTTGATCACGGGCGGTTCGCTGAATTGGTGGAACGGCGGCGGCGAGGACAGGGTCCATTCCAGCGTGGTGGCGCCTTCGCCCCACGGGTTGGCCTCGGCCTTGCGGCGACGAATGGCGGCTTCGATCAGCACGATCAGGAAGACGGCGACGCCGACCACCGTGATCATGTAACCGACCGACGAGACGTAGTTCCACTTCGCGAAGGCTTCCGGATAGTCGACGTAGCGACGCGGCATGCCTTGGAGGCCCAGGAAGTGCTGCGGGAAGAAGATCAGGTTCACGCCGACGAACATGACCCAGAAGTGAACGCAGCCGAGGAACTCGTTGTACTTCACGCCCCACATCTTCTCGAACCAGTAGTAGAAGGCCCCGAAGATGGCGAACACCGCGCCCAGCGACAGCACGTAGTGGAAGTGCGCCACCACGTAGTAGGTGTCGTGCAGGCTGTAGTCGATGCCGGCGTTCGACAGGACCACGCCGGTGACGCCGCCGACGGTGAACAGGAAGATGAAGCCGATCGCCCACAGCATCGGCGTCTTGAAGTCCAGCGAACCGCCCCACATCGTGGCGATCCAGCTGAAGATCTTCACGCCGGTCGGGACGGCGATGATCATCGTCGCGGCCACGAAATAGGCGCGCAGGTTGATGCTCATGCCGACCGTGTACATGTGGTGAGCCCACACCACGAAGCCGACGAAGCCGATGGCGACCATCGCGTAGGCCATCGCCAGGTAGCCGAAGACCGGCTTCTTGGAGAAGGTCGAGACGATGTGGCTGATGATGCCGAAGCCCGGCAGGATCAGGATGTACACTTCCGGGTGACCGAAGAACCAGAACAGGTGCTGGAACATAACGGGGTCGCCGCCGGCGGCCGGGTCGAAGAAGTGCGTGCCGAAGTTGCGATCGGTCAGCAGCATGGTGATGGCGCCGGCCAGGACGGGCAGCGACAGCAGCAGCAGGAAGGCGGTGATCAGCACCGACCAGGCGAACAGCGGCATACGGTGCAGGGTCATGCCCGGCGCGCGCATGTTGAAGATCGTGGTGATGAAGTTGATCGCGCCGAGGATCGACGAGGCGCCGGCCAGGTGGAGGGCCAGGATGGCCAGGTCCATGGCCGGGCCCTTGTGGCCGATCGTCGACAGCGGCGGATAGATCGTCCAGCCGCCGCCGAAGCCTTGGCCGGGACCGCCGGGCGTGAACATCGACGTCACCAGCAGCACCCAGGCGGCGCACAGAAGCCAGAATGAGATGTTGTTCATCCGCGGGAAGGCCATGTCCGGCGCGCCGATCATGATCGGGACGAACCAGTTGCCGTAACCGCCGATCATCGCCGGCATGACCATGAAGAAGATCATGATCAGGGCGTGGGCGGTGACCACGGCGTTGTAGCCGTGCTTGGTCTGCTCGACGAGACCCATCAGGTGGATCGGCGAGTCCGGACGGAAGATCTGGATGCCGGGGTTCATCAGCTCCCAGCGGATCAGGCCCGACAGGGCCCCGCCGACAATGCCCGCCATGATGGCGAACAGGATGTAGAGTGTGCCGATATCCTTGTGGTTCGTCGAGAAGAACCAGCGCTGGAAGAAGGGCGGCTTGTGGTCGGCGTCGTCGTGACCGCCGTGGCCGTGAGTGTCTGCGGCGTGAGCCATCGGACTGTTATCCTAACGAGCGTTCTAGACCGCCGGCGCGGCTTTCGCCGCGGCCGGAGCGGAAACGGGAGCGGCCGGAGCCGAGACGGGAGTCGCGGCCGGAGCGGCGGCGGCGGGAGCCGCGGGCGCGGCGGCCGGCGCGGCCTTCGACTTCACCCAGGCGTCGAACTCGCCTTGCGAAACCACGTGGATCTCGATCGGCATGTTGGAGTGGTCGACGCCGCAGAGCTCCGAGCACTGGCCGTAGAACACGCCGGTCTTCTCGGCCTTGAACCAGGTTTCGTTCAGGCGGCCGGGGATGGCGTCGATCTTCAGGCCGAAGGCCGGCAGGGCGAACGAGTGGATGACGTCCGCGCCGGTGACCTGCACGCGAACCACCTTGCCCACCGGCACGATCATCGCCTTGTCGGCGGCCAGCAGGTACGGGACCTTCTTGGCGTCGGCGTCTTCCTTGGACAGCGGCAGGGAGACGATCTCGCTGATCTTCTGATCAGGATATTCGTAGCCCCAGTACCACTGATAGCCCGTGGCCTTCACGGTCATGTAGGGCTTGGGCATGTCGTTGTAGTGGAACAGCAGCCGGAACGAGAAGATGGCGATGACCATCAGGATCAGGACCGGCACCAGGGTCCAGATGATCTCGATCGTGGTGTTGTGGCTGAACTTGGCCGGAACCGGGTTCGCTTTCTTGTTGTAGCGCACCACGATCCAGATCAGCAGGCCCAGCACCAGCAGGGTGATGCCGGTGATGATCGGCAGCAGGATCACGTCATGGAACCAGATCGCGTGGTGCTTCAGCTCCGAAGCGGCCGGCTGAAGGTCGATCGCCCCCGGCGTCGGCTGGCCCAGCAGATCCTCGGCGAGAGCATGTCCCGCGAACATCATCGTGGCGGCGAGCGCCGACGCGCCCGTCAAGATCCGCCGAATCCCCGAAAATTGCGCCTTCATTTCCCTCACGGCCCGTTTCGGCGGATTTGACCTTTCTCAAGGTCTCGCCGCGCCGACTTGCTTATTACGACACACGATCGGCCCCCTTGCGATCGACGCGCCTCGAAATGAGTCGCGCGTCGGCGCCAGCCCGTCCGCATGTTGGTCCATCGGCTGCATACGCGCATCGCCAGCGGTTGCCAAGCCGCTGAGACCGCGCGCGTGGCCCGCGATTGCCCGCCTGCCCAAGACCCGCGCGCCTAGTCGAGAATCATTCTTAGAAAACCGCGACGATTTCGCCGGATGGGACCTCCGCGTCATTACGTATCGTTCATGGATAGGTACCTTGCAGTGATCAGTACCTGGCGGTAGAAGAGAGCATCAACGGAGGCAAGAGACGCCGTGCCGGAAACAATCGAGATTCAACTGAAAAAGGGGGTGCTGGCCCTCTGCGTGCTGGCCCTGCTCTCCCGCGCCGACAGCTACGCCTACGAGATCGCCAGCCGGCTGACGAAGGACATCGATATGGGGGAAGGGACGATCTATCCGCTGATGCGCCGCATGCAGTCGGATGGGCTGGTCGAGACCTATCTGGTGGAAAGCCAGAGCGGTCCGCCGCGCAAATATTACCGCCTGACCAACGCGGGCCGTCGGAGCTTCGAGCAGCAGAAAGCCGAATGGGCCGCCTTCTCGAACGCTGTCAACGACATCGTGGGAGCCGCCGCATGACCCGCGCCGAGTTCATTTCACGTCTGCGCCGAGGCCTGGCCGGCCTGCCGGTGACGACCATAGCCGACATCGTCGCCGATCACGAGGCGCACTTCGCCGACGCCGAGGCCGCCGGCCGCAGCGAGGCCGAGGTCGCCGCGGCCTTGGGCGATCCGGACCGCCTGGCCCGCGAACTGCGCGCCGAGGCTGGCCTCAGGCAATGGGAAGAGAAGAAGAGCCCGTCGAACGCCGCCGGCGCCATCGTCGCCCTGCTGGGCCTGGGGGCGCTGGACGTGATGTTCCTGCTGCCGCTGCTGATGGGGGTGCTGGGCGCCCTGTTCGGAGTGCTGGTCGCCGTGGTCGCGCTGTTCATCGGCGGCGGCTTCGTCTTCGCCGTCGGACCGCTGGCCTCGCCGCCCGGCGGACCGATCACCGCGTTCCTGATCGGCCTGGGCCTGATGGCCGCGGCCACCTTCCTGGGGGCGCTGCTGACCGCCGCGACGGTCGGCCTGTTCAACCTGGTGGTCTGGTACGGCCGCCTTCACTTCCGGCTCCTGAAGCCGGCCATCGATCAAGTTTGAGCGAAAGGGAGGGGACCTGACATGCTGATCCGCAATACGCTCATCGTGGGCGCCGCGAGCCTAGCTCTGGCCGTCGTCTGCTTCGCCGGCGTCGCCTGGGTCGCCGGACCGGAAATCATCAAGAACGGCTGGACCATTCCGATCAATGGCGACGAAACCATCGTCGTTCGCGACGGCGGCAGGGTCATCCATACCGGCCGCCATGTCGGCCTGGGTCACGGCGGCCCGGCGCCGGCGCTGGTCGACCGCACCTTCGCCTGGACCGGCAAGGACACGCTGTCGATCGACCTGCCCGTCGACGTCACCTACGTCCAGGGCGCCGACGCCAAGGTCGTGATCTCGGGTCCCCAGGCCTATGTCGACCACATGCGGGTCGAGGGCGGCCGGCTGACGCTGGACGACGAGGACATCGTCGAGCGCGCCACCATGACCCTCGGCGCCGACGGCCTGCAAGTTCGCAGCGACGCCGAAAGGGTCAAGGTGACGGTCGTGGCGCCGGCCGTGACCCGGTTCGAGGTCGAGGGCTCGGGCGACCTGAAGATCCACCGCTACGACCAGCCGCGCCTGTCGGTGTCGATCGAGGGTTCGGGCCGGGTCAACGCCCAGGGCAGGACCGAGACGATCTCGGTCGACAATTCCGGCTCGGGCTATGCCGATCTCTCCGATCTGAAGGGCCGGGACGCCGTGGTCGACGTCTCCGGCAGCGGCGGCGGCGCGGTGTTCGCCACCGGCAAGGTCAAGATCGACATCTCCGGCAGCGGCGACGTCGAACTGCGCACCGCGCCCAAGAGCGTCGACACCGAAATCACCGGCTCCGGCGAGGTGCGGCGCGATTTCTAGAAGGCGACGACGTCCACGGACGGCTCGCGACAAAGGGGCGGGGTGACGGACGCGTTCGGAAGGCCTACCTGTAGGCTCATGAACGCACCGCTCCCCGCCTCTTCACTGTTGGGTCCATCCATCCTGGACGCCGCCGGCGTCGATCCCGAACGCGCCCAGCGGATCCTGGGCGAGGCCCTCGCCGGGGCCGATGACGGGGAACTGTTCCTCGAGCGCTCCGAGAGCGAAGCCTTCGTCTTCGACGACGGACGCCTGAAGAGCGCGGCCTATGACAGCGGCGAGGGCTTTGGCCTGCGCGTCGTGGCGGGGGAAACGGCCGGCTACGCCCACGCCGCCGAGATCAGCGAGGCCGCCATCCGCCGCGCGGCCGATTCGGCCAGCCTGGCCAAGCGCGGCCACGCGGGCGTCTTCGCCGAAGGTCCCCGCGCCACCAACGAGAAGCTTTACGGCGAGGACAATCCGGTCAGCGCGCCGGACTTTTCCGACAAGGTCGCCCTGCTTCAGGAGATCGACGCCTTCGCTCGCGCCCGCGACCCGCGCGTCGTGCAGGTGATGGCCTCGCTGGCCGGCGAGCGCCGCGTGGTCGAGATCCTGCGCGCCGACGGCCGGCTGATCCGCGACGTGCGCCCGCTGGTGCGGGTCAATGTCCAGGTCACCGTCGAGAAGGACGGCCGCCGCGAGAGCGGCTCGTCGGGCGCCGGCGGCCGCGCCGGTTTCGCCGCCTGGATCTCGCCGGACAAGTGGCGAGACCAGGTCGACGAGGCCCTGCGCATGGCGCTGGTGAACCTCGACGCCGTCGCCTGTCCGGCCGGCGAGATGGACGTGGTGCTGGGTCCGGGCTGGAACGGCGTGCTGCTGCACGAAGCGGTTGGCCACGGGCTGGAAGGCGACTTCAACCGCAAGGGCATCAGCGCCTTCTCCGGCCGCATCGGCGAGCGCGTGGCCGCCAACGGCGTCACCGTCTTCGACGACGGCTCCCTCCCCGGCCGCCGAGGCTCCCTGACCGTCGACGACGAGGGTACCCCGACCGAGCGCACGATTCTGATCGAGGACGGCGTTCTGGTCGGCTACATGCACGATCGGATGAGCGCGCGCCTGATGGGCATGAAGGCCACCGGCAATGGTCGCCGCCAGTCCTACGCCCACATGCCGATGCCGCGCATGACCAATACCGGGATGCTGGCGGGGAACGACGATCCGCGGGAAATGATCGCCTCGATGAAGCGCGGCCTCTACTGCGCCAATTTCGGCGGCGGCCAGGTCGACATCACCAACGGCAAGTTCGTCTTCCAGTGCACCGAGGCCTATCTGGTCGAGGACGGCAAGATCACCGCCCCGGTCAAGGGCGCGACCCTGATCGGCGACGGCCCCTCGGCCCTGACCCGGGTGACGATGATCGGCGACGACTTCGACTTCGATCCCGGCATCGGCGTCTGCGGCAAGGCCGGCCAGGGCGTGCCGGTCGGCGTGGGCCAGCCGAGCCTCAAGATCACCGGCCTGACGGTCGGCGGCACGGCGGTTTAGGTCGCGAGCGTCCGCTCCAAGTACGTCACCGTCTTCTTCCCGCCGTGGATCCTCGCCGTCCCCACCGCGACGAACCCTAGCGCGGCGTGGAAGGCCTCCGAGGCCGGGTTGGGCGGGTCGGAATTGACCTCGCAGACTATCCGCTCATGGCCCGCCGCCCGGGCGACGGCGAACAGGTCGTCATAGAGCCGCCGCGCCAGCCCCCGGCCCCGCGCGCCGTCGTCGACCACGACCCGGTCGACATAGACGAAGGCCGGATAGCGCTCGCGGAACCACAGGAAGTTGGGGCTGTCGTAGTCGGCCGCTTGGTCGAAGGTCAGCAGCAAGGCGTCGGCGACGCCGATTCGGCGGGCGACGAAGGCTTCCGAAACCAGATGCGCCAGCCGCGTGGGCTCCAGCCAGGACAGTTCCTCGGCATGGGCGTTGTTCAAGGCCAAAAGCGCCTCGCCGGCCGGGCCGACCAGGTCCGCCGCCGTCAGCCGCGTGATCGTGTCGGTCATCGTCCCTCCCTCCCCGTTCGACATCCACGACCGCCGCGCGCCTCGCAAATCCGGGCGGACTGTCGGTTTCTGTCGAAGGTTTAATGCACATTTCGCGCTTGTAACTGTCCTCGCCCGCCGCGCGCGGTCAACTTGCGCGGGTCGCGCCAGGGACGGCGCGCGAGGGATGGACGACGCTGCGCGCGACCGCGACGCACGCCGTCACAAGCCCTTCAAAGGAACACGCCAAACCACCGGACGGACCCGCGACGTCCGCCAAGCTTCGAACGAGCTTCGGGTAGGAGCGGAAAGCGGCCCTGGCGATTTGAGCCATCGCCAGGGCCGTTCCCACCTGGAGTGAGACGCGGCCCCTCCGCGTCTCGGAGAAGGGCCCCGGCGGATCACCCGGGGCCCTTCGTTTTTTCCCGCGCCCGGCCTTTAGGCCTGGCCCGAGACGGTGGAGTCGGCGATCGGCCCGGCGTCGACATCGTCGGCGCCGTGCGACCACTTCTTGAGGACCGGGGCCAGCAGCAGGAACAGCACCCCGATGCCGATGGCCGCCAGGCCGATAACCTTGAAGACCAGCAGGGCCTGCGCCATGGCCGCGCCCGGATTCAGCACCTGACCAGCGATCGTCTCGGTCGAGGCGATCGCCGCGATCCAGCCGCCGAACAGGTTGGCCATGGCCAGCGCCATGTACCAGACGGCCATCACGAACGAGACGATGCGCAGCGGAGACAGCTTGGTCATCTGCGACAAGCCGACCGGCGACATGAAGAGCTCGCCGGTCGTGTGCAGCATGTACATCACGACCAGGAAGATCAGCGGCATCTTGAAGGTGGGGCCGGCGAACTGGGCGCCGAGCAGCAGGACCAGGAATCCGCCGCCGACCTGGATCAGAGACAGGCCGAACTTGATCATCGGACTGGGGTTGACGCCTCTGCGCGTCAGCACGGTCCACATCGCGGCGAACACCGGCGCGTAGATCAGGATCCAGCCCGCCTGGATGGCCTGGGTCTGGGCCGCGTTGAGGTCGGTGTTGATCCACAGCCTGCCGGCGGTCGAGATCCCCGCCGCCGCGAGTTGACTGGGAGCGCCGAGCACCACCGCGCCGCCGAACCATTCGGCCGGCTTGGACAGCAGCAGCAGGTCGACATTGGTGGCCGCGAACAGGTTCAGCGACGAACCGGCCTGCTCGAACAGCGTCCAGAACACCACCGCGCCCAACACCAGCACCGTGACCAGCAACAAGCGCTCGCGCTCGACCTTATCGACCTTGGCGAAGGCGAACCACAGGATGTAGGCCAGCGAACCGAACATCCCGGCGATCAGCGCGCCTCGCACCACCGGCGTGTACTGCACCAGCAGGAACACCGCCGCCACGGCCAGCAGCGAGACGCCGTAGATCACCACCTCGCGCGTGACGGGACCGGCGACCCTTTCCTTGAGCTTGGCGTCCGCCGGCGGCTCGCCCTTGCCCAGCAGCCAGGGCTTGCCCAGCACGAAGATGACGAAGCCGGCCAGCATCCCCAGGCCCGCGGCGCCGAAGCCGGCCCACCAGCCAATGTTGACGCCCAGAATGCCGCACAGAATGGCCGCCCAGAACGAGCCCAGATTGATGCCGTAGTAGTAGAGGGTGAAGCCCGGATCGCGGCGCGGGTCGCCCTGCGGGTAGAGCTGCCCGACCAAGGCGGCGACATTGGACTTCATGAAGCCCACCCCGACGATGATCAGCGACAGGGCCAGCCAGAAGATGTTGAGATAGGTCGGGTCGCGGTCCTTGACGTCCAGCTTGTATTGGCCCTTGGGCAGCACCGAAGGCAGGCCGGCGCCGGCCGGCAGGTCCTTGATCTCGAAGTCGCCGGTCTCGGTGGCTTTGACCGCGTAGGGCTTGCCGGCGACGACCATCTTGGCCACGCGCTCCTCGCCCCGGCCCTCGGCCTGGAAGGCGTAGGCATGGCCGCCATAGGTCAGGGTCTGGGTGGCCGGCGGCCCCTCGATCGCCATGGCCAAATGGCCGGCGACCAGCAGGATCGCGCCGAACGCGACGGCCTTGCGGGTGCCCAGATACCGGTCGGCCAGGAAGCCGCCCAGCAGCGGAACGATATAGACCAGCGAGGTGTAGGAGCCGTAGTGGCCGCTGGCGACCTTCGAGTCGAACAGGAAATGCTGGGTTAGATAGAAGATCAGCAGCCCCCTCATGCCGTAGTAGGAGAAGCGCTCCCACATCTCGGCCAGGAAACAGATGATCAGGCCGCGCGGATGGCCGCGCAGCAGCTGGACGAGGACGGGCACGCCGGTCACGAGCGTGACCAGGATCCCCGCGGCGATGACGACATTCATACGCGAACCTTGAACCGTGACGAGAAGCGGGACGCCGCCCCTAGGCCCGTCGAGCTTGGATAACCTCCAACTCGATGAAAAAGCCCGAGAAGCAAAACCTTGGAGCGCGTCGGACGGCGAAATCGCTCATACGTTCGCCCGACGCGCCCCAGGTCAAATCATTCCGCCGACCCCAAGTTGGCGGGAGAAGATCACGCGTCAGACCGTTTCACAAGCAACGGCTTGCCGCCGCCCCGGCCGCGCCCATCTTTGTCCGGAGCTTGGCCGAAACCCCATGCGTTTCTCCAGGCGACCCTATTCCACGGACGGGAGCCCGGCATGAAGATCCCCGACGAGACCCACCCGATCACCATCACCCCGGCCCCGAACGCCGTGCGCGCGCTGTTCGCGGGCCACGAGATCGCCGACAGCGACGATGTTCTGGTGCTGCGGGAGGCCAGTTATCCGCCGGTCTTCTACTTTCCGCGCGACCACGTGCGGATGGCCTTCCTGCGACGGACCGACAAGGTGACCCACTGCCCCTATAAGGGCGACGCCTCGTACTTCACGATCTATCGCGACGGCTATCTGATCGAGAACGCGGTATGGTCCTACGAGACCCCTTTCCCGGCCGTGGAGGCGATCGCGGGCCGCGTCGCCTTCTACCCCGAGCACGTGGAGTTCCAACTGGGCGACCGCGCGACGACCGAGACGACGGCCGTCGACGTCGACGACGTGGTTCGTCATACCGACAGCGGTTCGGGCCGCAGCCAGGCCGAGCCTTGGCCCCCCAATGTCGAGACGCCCGATCCCGACCACGTCGAACGCGATGTCGATCGCCCCTACCGCGACACCGGGTCGCTGTAGGCGTTTCTTAAGCGCCCGTTAACGCCTGGAAGCGCTGCCTTGTAAGGCCGCTCCCGTCAGAGGAGCGCGGAGGAAGCCATGGCCTACGTCACGTATCATCGGACGTCCGCGGTTCACGCCTCGGCCGAACGTCCCGTCCGCCGCTTCGCCTGGGGCCGCCTGCTGGCCCTCGCCGCCACGATCGGATTATGGGCGGCGATCATCGCGGCGGTCCGAGTCGTCCTTTAGGGTTTGACCGTCACCAGGATCGGAAGCGTCGTCTCGACGCTCGACGCGATCTGGATCACGTAGCGGCCGGGTCGCAGATCGAAGTTGACGATCTTGCGGACCGTTGAACAGGCGGGTCCGTGGCCGTGAGCGGTCGAGCGCAGCGCGACGCCGTCCCTGATCACATCGACCCACGCGCCCGCGCCCAGCGCGACGGCGTAAGTCCCCGCCACGGGCGCGTCGAAGGCCAAAAGCCCGCCCTTGGCGTCCGGGATGGCCGGACGGTCGGGCTTGACCGGATAGGTAACGTCCGCCGCCGGGCTCAGGGTCGCCGCATAGGCCTTCCCGGGCGCCAGAACGGCCTTATCTAGCCCCGACACGCCGCGGGCGGCCGCGAGCGGGGCCTTGTCCCGCCAAGCCCCCAGCTCCGGCGGCAGGTCGGCGTCCTTTGCGACGCAGGTGTAGTCCGGCGCGGCGGCCTGGGCCTGAACGGCGGCCGGCGCGGCCAGGAGCGCGAGGACAAGCAGGAAGAAACGCATTGAACGCCTCGTTATGAAGATTAACTTCATAACGTCACGAATTGCCCGCCACGGCCAGGGCTGACGACAACCCGCTCAGTAGGCGAAATCGGTGAAAAGGCGACCGATGTCGCCGCGCCATTCGCCATTGTACAGCGACAGCAGGCGTTCGGCCGGCGTGACGCCGCTGTCGGCGATCTCTTCCAGTTCGCCGAGATAGATCGTCTCGTCCAGGAAGCCGCCGTTCATGTAGGCGCGGTTCTTCAGGCCCGACTTGGCGATGGCCACGAAGTCGCGGGCGACGTCGCGGACGCCGCGCCCCGCCACCTGGGCCTTCAGCCCCAGCCTCGGCACATCGCGGCGCAGGCCCTCGCGATCCTCGATCGTCCAGTCCTTGCAGAGGTCCCAGGCCGCCGCCAGGGCCGCGTCGTCATAGAAGACGCCGGTCCACAGGGCCGGCAGAGCGCACAGGCGGCTCCACGGGCCGGCGTCGGCGCCGCGCATCTCCAGATAGGTCTTCAGGCGCACTTCGGGGAAGGCCGTGGTCGTGTGATCGGCCCAGTCCTTCATCGTGGCGATCTCGCCCGGCAGCTCGGGCAGCTTGCCCTCGATGAAGTCGCGGAAGCTGCGGCCGGCGACATCGATGTACGTGTCGCCGCGCTTGACGAAATACATCGGCACGTCGAGGGCGTAGCGGGCGTAGCGCTCGAAGTCGAAGCCGTCCTCGAACACGAAGTCCAATAGGCCCGTGCGGTTCGGGTCGGTGTCGGTCCAGACATTGGCCCGGGCCGACAGGAAGCCGTTCGGCTTGCCTTCCGTGAACGGGGAGTTGGCGAACAAGGCGGTGGCGATCGGCTGCAGGGCCAGGCTCATGCGGAACTTGGCGACCATGTCGGCTTCGCTGGAGAAGTCCAGATTGGCCTGCACCGTGCAGGTGCGCAGCATCATGTCGAGGCCGAGATTCCCGACCTTCGGCATGTAGTTGCGCATGATCACGTACCGGCCCTTGGGCATGACCGGCACCTCCTCGCGCTTCCATAGCGGCGAGAAGCCCAGGCCCACGAAGCCCAGGCCCAATTCGTCGGCCACGGTCTTGACCTCGTCCAGGTGCTGGCCGGTCTCCGCGCAGATCTCGTGCATGGTCGCCAGCGGCGCGCCCGACAGCTCGAACTGGCCGCCCGGCTCCAGGCTGACATTGGCGCCGTTGCGCTCCAGCCCGATGATGGTCTCGCCTTCCATGACCGGCGTCCAGCCGAAGCGCTGAAGACCCGTCAGCAAGGCGTGAACGCCCTTGTCGCCCTCGTAGGGCGCCGGCGCGTGAGAGCCGAGATAGAAGCCGAACTTCTCGTGTTCGGCGCCGACGCGGAAACGCTCGCGAGGCTTGCTGCCCCGCGCGAAATAGTCGGTCAGGTCGGCGAGCGTCAGCTGACGCTCCTGGACGCTAGCGGTGTCGGCCATGCAAGCCGTCCCTCCCCAGGGTTTGCGATGATGCTGGAGGAGAGGGCCCAATCTCTCCGCCGACGGCGATACTACTCGGTCACGCCCAGTTGGGCGTTTTCTTTGAGAACCTCAAGGGGGCGCCTTGAGCATAATCTTTCCTGGCCAGCCTAACGCCAGTCGCCGGCGGCGGCTTGCCAGAGCGTCATGGCCGAAATCGCGGCCGTGTCGGCGCGCAGGATGCGCGGTCCCAACGACACGGGCGTGACGAAGGAAAGCGCCCTCAGTCGTTCGCGTTCCTCCGGCGCGAAGCCGCCTTCCGGACCGATCAGGATCGCCGCCGGCGCGCCGGTTCCAGCCAGGGCCTCGATCGCCGGCCTGGCGTCGCCGCCCTCGTCGCAGAACACCAAGCGGCGGGACGGGTCCCACGCGTCCAGGATCTTGTCCAGCTTCTCCGGATCGGCGATCTCGGGCACGTCCAAACGACCGGTCTGTTCGGCGGCCTCCATGGCGATGGCGTCCAGGCGGCCCAGCTTGACGAAGTCGACATTGGTTCGCCGCGTCACTGTCAGGCGAACCCGGCGCGCGCCCAGCTCGGCCGCCTTCTCCACGATGGTCTCGACCCGCCCGCGCTTGACCATGGCGATGATCAGGTCGAGGTCGGGACCCATCGCCATCGGACGGGTCTGTTCCTCGGCCTTCAGCAGGCAGCCGCGCTTGGTCGCCTCGACGAGGCTCGCGCGCCACTCGCCGTCGCGGCCATTGAACAGCAGGAGCTCGTCGCCGACCGACAGCCGCATGACCGAGGTCAGGTAACGGGACTGGTCGACGGTCGGAACGACGCCGACGCCGGCCGAGAGGTCGTTGGGAACAAACAGACGGATCATGACGTCCTTCTAGCTCATCTCGCCTTTCCGGGGGTAGGCTGACGTCATGAGCAAGCAAGACGACTACGAGAACGAGCTGGCCCAGCTGCAGCTGGCCCTGATCGCCACCCAGAAGAAGGCGATGAAGGAGGGCTGGAAGACGCTGGTGATCTTCGAGGGCCGCGACGCCGCCGGCAAGGACGGCGTGATCGCCCGGGTCACCGAGCATCTGTCCAAGCGCGACACGACGGTGGTCGCCCTGCCCAAGCCGAACGCGCGCGAACTCACGGAGTGGTACTTCCAGCGCTATGTCGAATACCTGCCGGCGGGCGGCGAGACGGTGATCTTCAACCGCTCCTGGTACAACCGCGCCGGGGTCGAGCGGGTGATGGGCTTCTCGACGCCCGAGCAGCAGGAGCAGTTCCTGAAGGACGTGCCGGCCTTCGAACGGATGCTGGTCGACAACGGCGTGCGGTTCGTCAAGTTCTGGTTGGACATCACCCGCGAGGTCCAGGCCGAGCGCCTGAAGGCCCGGCGCGACGATCCGCTGAAGGCGTTCAAGACCAGCGAGCTCGACAAGGTCGCCCAGGACAAGTGGGACGACTACACCAAGGCCCGCGACGAGATGCTGATGCGCACCCACAGCGACGTCTCGCCCTGGGTCTGCGTGCGGGCCGACCACAAGAAGGAAGCCCGCCTCAACGTCATCCGCTGGCTGCTGCACGCCTCCGGCGAGAAGAAGCTAATCAAGGGCGTCGCCCGGCCCGACCCGAACGTGATCTTCTCGTTCGAACCCCGCGCCCTGGAGGACGGACGGCTGGCGCGATAGCCCCCTCGATCCGACCTTCCCGGCGAAAGCCGGGACCCAGATCGAACCCATCAACATCTGGGATGATCGCCGGATCGTTGGCGCGTCATCCCCAACCGCTCGGGCTGAATCTGGGCCCCGGCTTTCGCCGGGGAAATCGGGTTTAGGGTGAGAGGGGGCTATTTCGCCTCGAACAGCGCCGCTACGTCCTTGCGGAAGGCCGCGCCGCTGTCGGGGCGGCTGTAGAACATGTGGCCGCCCGGATAGACGCTCAGCCTAACGCGGCCAGCGGCGGTCTTGGGCATCTGGTCGATCACGAGGCGCGAGACGAAGTAGGGGCACGACAGGTCGCCATAACCGTGGACGACCAGCACCTTCATCTTCGGATCGGCGGCGACGGCCTTGCGGAAGGCGGTGACCGACTCGGCCGAGCTGAACCAGTTCTTCTCCCAGTTCTCGCCGACCTCGCCGCTGAGGGCGTTGTAGCGCCCCTCGGCCTTCCAGCCGACGACGCGCGTGGCGAAGTCGACATAGGCGCTGGTGGTCGGGGCGATGATCGAGTCGAGGATCGGGTCGCCGCTACGCCGGTCGGCCGACCACGGGAAGGGATCGTCGGCGACGACGTTGCTGTCGTACCAGCTGCCGATCTTGCCCTCGGCCCGGCGGCGCTCGCGCAGATAGGTCTGGCTGTCGATCCGGCCGCCCAGGGTGCGGACCAGGCGCGGATCCAGGCCCGTATAGGTCGCCACGTGGGTCACCAGATCGTTGAAGGCGGCTTCGTCGGACGAGCCCTTCAGCAGGTCGACGACCATGTCGCCGCGGGCGAAGGCCTCGATCGGAGCCATGGCCTGGGCGCCGATCGGCTTGCCCTGACGCTCCAGTTCGGCGGCGGCCATCGACGGCAGAGAGGTGATCCAGGGCATCGGCGAGAAGTCGCCGCCGACCTCGGCCTTGGCGTCCAGGAACGGCGAGACCATCACCACGCCGCTGACGCCGACGCCGTACTCAGTCTGCAGGGCGTAGGTGATGCGCGGCGCGCGGAAGCCGCCATAGCTCTCGCCGGTCACGTACTTGGGCGAGGCCATGCGGCCGTTCTTGACCAGCCAGTCGAAGACCACCCGCGACAGATAGGCGATGTCGGAGTCGACGCCGAAGAACGTCTTCTTGGTGGTCTCCAGATCGACCAGCGAGCGGGAATAGCCCGTGCCGACCGGATCAATGAAGACGAGGTCGGTGAAGTCCAGCCAAGAGGCGGGATTGTCGATCAGGGCCGGCGAATCGGAGGGGGCGTCGCCGGCCGCGCCGAACTGCACGCGCTTGGGCCCGATGGCGCCGAGGTTCAGATAGACCGAGGCCGCGCCCGGTCCGCCGTTGAACGCGAAGGTGACGGGCCGCTTGGTTCCCGGCGCCGCGCCGTCCAGCGTGTAGGCGGTGAAGACGACGTCGGCGATGACCTTGCCCTTGCCGTCGCGCACCGGCAGCGAGCCGACCGTGGCGGTGTAGGACAGGGTCTTGCCGCCCAGGACCATGGTCTGCTTGACCGACTTGTCGGCCGGCAGCGGCGGCAGGCTGATGTCGCTCTTGGCCTCGGCGGCCGGCTTGTCGCCGCCCTTCTCCTCGGCCAGGGCCGGCCCGGCCCCGATCAACGCGGCGGCCAGCAAGCTCGCGACGCCCGCCTTGAAAGACTGTTTCATGTTCACCCCTCGACTGAGGTCGAAATTGCTAAGGCGCCCGGCCGCGCTTCACAACCGCGTGTGAGCGTGCTGCTGTCGGGCCAACAAGGGGAGACGCTGGACATGGACGCCGCCGAGGCCAAGCAGACGCGAACCGCCGCCGTCGCCCGACTGGCCATCGGCCTGGTTCAAGGGATCGTTCTCTTCCTGTTGCACCGGGCCGACGACGCCAAGACCTGGCCGGCGACCGCGCCTCTGCTGTTCGGCCCGCTGCTGGTCTGCGCCCTGACCGTTCCGCTGATCCCTCTGGCGGGGCTGTCGGCCATGCGCCGCGCGCCCCTCCTGGTCTGGACCGCCGCGGCCGCCACGCTGGCGGCCATCCTCGCCATCCACGCCGCCTGGACCGGTCAGCAGCCCGGCGCGGTCGGCGCCGGCGCCCTGTCGCCAGCGGTGTTCCCCGCCGTGGCGGCGCTGCTGTTCATCGCCCATCATCTGGTCCAACCGGCGGAGGCGGTCGGCAAGCCCGTCGCCCCCTATGCGGACTATTTCGACCTGGCCTGGACGCACGGCGCGCAGTTGGCCCTCTCGCTGGCCTTCACCGGCGTGTTCTGGCTGCTGCTGGCCCTAGGCGGCGCGCTGTTCAAGCTGATCGGCATCGACGCCATCCAGAAGCTGATCAGCGAGGCAGCGTTCTTCATGCCGGCCACCTGCGTGATGTTCGCCGTCGCCGTGCAGCTGACCGACGTCCGCGCTGGCCTGGTGCGCGGGGTGCGCGGCGTGGCCCTGACCCTGTTGGCCTGGCTGCTGCCGCTGATGACCCTGATCGCCGCCGGCTTCCTGGCCAGCCTGCCCTTTACGGGCTTGGCGCCGTTGTGGAAGACCAAGGCCGCCACCGCCCTGCTGCTCTCGGCCGCCGCCCACCTGATCGTCCTGGTCAACGCCGCCTATCAGGACGGAACCGAACCCGGCCACGCCGTGCTGCGCTGGTCGGCGCGGATCGCGGGCCTGCTGCTGATCCCGATCACCCTCCTGGCCGCCTACGCCCTCCATCTGCGGATCGACCAGTACGGCCTGACGCCCGAGCGGGTCTATGCCGGCGCCTTCGTGATCATCTCGGCGGGCTACGCGATCGGCTATGGCTTCGCCGCCCTGAGGCCCGGCGCCTGGATGAAGACGCTGGAGCCGACCAACCTCGTCATGGCCCTGGCGGCGGTGCTGCTGCTGATCGGTCTGTTCACGCCGGTAGGCGATCCGGCGCGGCTGTCGGTCAACAGCCAGGTCCAACGCCTGAACGCCGGCAAGATCGCGCCCGACCGGTTCGACTACGCCTTCTTGCGCTTCGACGCCGGCCGCTATGGGCGCGAGGCGCTGGATCGCCTTAAGACCAACCCTCGGGCCGAGATCGCCCGGCGGGCCGCCGACACGGCGGCCCAGAAGGAAAAGACCTTCGCGCCAGCCAAGCGCGGTCCCGACTTCGCCAACATGAAGGTCTATCCCGTCGGCAAGACCCTGCCCGACAGCTTCAAGGCCCAGGACTGGACGGCTGACAGCTCGGATTCCAGCTGCACCTTCGCCGGGATGCAGTGCGCGGCCCTGGTGGTCGATGTCGACGGCGACGGAGTCGACGAAGTGCTGCTGGCCGGCGGGGCGGGCTTCGACGTCTTCAAGGCCGGCGAGCACGGCTGGCGTCGCGTGGCCCAGGCCGCTTCGACCTGCCCCGGCGTCGATATCGACGCGGCGCTGAAGGCTGGGGCCGCGCGCCTGGACGCGCCGACGCCTCGCCGCGACCTCCTCATCGGCGATCAGCGCCTGCCGCTGGTTCCGGCCGGCGAAGGCTGCGCCAACACGGCGCCGAAGGGGGCGGGCGTCTGGCTGCCGACCGATATCCGGCCTACGCCACGCCCTCGCTGATCGCGTTGAGCCGGGCGTAGACCCCGCCCTTGGCCTTCAGCTCGGCATGGCGGCCTTCCTCGACGACGCGGCCCTTCTGGAACACCAGGATCCGGTCGGCGCCGCGCACGGTCGACAGGCGGTGGGCGATGACGATCGTGGTCCGCCCCTCCATCAGCGCCTCGGCGGCGGCCTGGACCTGGCCCTCGGTCTCGACGTCCAGCGATGAGGTGGCCTCATCCAGCACCAGGATCGGCGCGTCCGCCAGGAACGCGCGGGCGATGGCCACGCGCTGGCGCTCGCCGCCCGACAGCTTGACGCCGCGCTCGCCGACCAGGGTGTCGTAGCCCTGGGGCAACTTCAGGATGAAGTCGTGGGCGCGCGCCTTCCTGGCCGCCGCCTCGACCTCCTCGCGGGTGGCGTCGGGCTTGCCGTAGGCGATGTTCTCCAGCAGCGAGCGATGGAACAGGGCCGGATCCTGCGGCACCACCGCGATGGCGCGGCGCAAGGACGCCTGGGTCACCTTCGAGACGTCCTGGCCGTCGATCAGGATCGCGCCGTCCTGCAGGTCGTGCAGGCGCTGGACCAGCTTGACGAAGGTCGACTTGCCCGAGCCCGTCGGCCCCACCAGCGCCACGCGCTCGCCGGGCGCGATCTTCAGGGAGAAGCGGTCGTACAGCGGCGCGCCGGCGGCCTTGTAGCGGAAGGTCACATCCCGGAACTCGATCGCGCCGGGACCCGGCTCGAAGTCGGGCGCGCCGGGGGCGTCGGCGATCTGCGGCTCCAGCCGTTTCCACGCCGCGACGTCCTCGGCGTCGTCCAGGCCCTTCTGCAGCATCCGGATGTTCTCGCCCAGGTTCCGCAGATAGCCGCTCATCAGCATGAAGGCGGTGATTGCGAAGGCGACGTCGCCGGGCGTGGCGGTCCCGTGCGCCCACGCCCAGACCATGGATCCGGTCAGGCCCGCCTGCAGAAGCACCAGCAGCAGGTTCTGGCCCAGCCAGACGTCGGTGAAGCGGTTCCAGGTGACCATCACCGCGTCGCGCCAGGCGGCGGTGACCTTGGCCAGGCGCTCGGCCTCGCGCCGCTCGGCGCCGAAGCTCTTGACGGTGGGATTGGAGGTGACGGCGTCGGCCAGGGCCCCGCCGATGCGGGAGTCCAGGGCGTTGGACCGCAGGTTGCTGGGCCGGACATAGCGCTCGGTGACCAGCAAGTTGACGGCTAGATAGGCGATCACCACGACCAGCGAGATCACGCCCGCCGCGGGCTGGCGGATCAACATGGCGATCGAGAGACCGACCAGCACGATGACGCCTGGCCCCAGCCAGATCGTCACCGCGTCGGTGACGCTGTCATAGCCCCACATGGCGCGGGTCAGCTTGCGCACGGTCGCGCCGGCGAAACTGTCGGCGTGCCAGTCCGACGAGAAGGCCTGCACCTTGGCGAAGCCCTCGTTGGTCATCTCTTCCATGTTTCGGGCGGCCAGCGGGATCCAGAACCGCATGGCCAGGTTCCGCACCAGGGAAAAGCCCAGATAGACGCCGACAAAGGCCATCCAGGCCGACCAGGCGACACTGGGCGCGCCCCGGTTGGCGACGGTGTCGACCAGCCGTCCGGACGCCCACGGCAAGGCCAGGTCGAAGCCGATCGCCACCAGGGTCAGGCCGACGCCCAGGCCAAACAGCACCGGCCGGCGCCGCCAGAACCGAGCGATGAAGCCCAGCACCTGGCGGTTCGACAGCGCGCGCGCGCGGGCGCCGGTTTCGTCCTCGTCATCGAAAGTGTCGGTCATGGCGGGGGAGATAGGGCCTTTTGCCGCCATATCCCAGGGGCGGAGGCCTCAGAAGGCTTCCGCGACGCCGCCGACGCGGTAGGCGGGGCGGCCGGCGAGACGGCGTCGGACGCGGGGACCGAACTTGGTCGCCGAGGTCAGGCGATCGACCATCGCGCGATCGCCGGCCCGGGCGAACAGCCTGGCCGACGCGGTCCACAGCGCGGTCGTCGCCGGGTGCGGCAGGACGATCCCGGCGCCGACGCCCGCCAGCAGCAGGCTCCAGCCGGTCAGGCGAAAGGCGGTGGCGGACATGTCGGTCTCTCCTGCGAACGATTTGCGAGAAGAGCTTCGCCGACCGCCGATGATAAATCCAATCGATCCTTCCTCTCGATGAGATCGAAGTTTCCTATTCCACCTTTTCGCCCGGCGCGATTGCGGGTTATGCCTCGCGTCCATGAGCACCTCGACGACCACGATCCTGCCCGACGCCGTCGCCAGCAACTGGGTCGACCGCCATGCGCCCGAACGCTTGCGCCCGTGGCTGAAGCTGGGCCGCTTTGACCGTCCGGCGGGGATCTGGCTGCTGATGCTGCCGGGCTGGCAGGGGATCGCCCTGGCCGCCGCCGAGCGCGGCCGCTGGCCCGACCCGCTGCTGCTGCTGGCGGTGTTCGTCGGCGCGGCCCTGATGCGGGCGGCGGGCTGCGCCTTCAACGACATCGTCGACCGCGACTTCGACGCCCAGGTGGCGCGCACCGCGATGCGGCCGATCCCGGCGGGGCAGATCAGCGTGAAGCAGGCCTGGATGTTCCTGGTCGGCTGCAGCCTGGTCAGCCTGATGATTTTGCTGACCCTGGGCTGGGTGGCGATCGGACTGGGGGTGCTGTCGCTAGGCTTGGTGGCCGGCTACCCGTTCATGAAGCGGATCACCTGGTGGCCGCAGGCTTGGCTGGGCCTGACCTTCAACTGGGGCGCCCTGCTGGGCTACGCCGCCGCCACCCACCATCTTTCATGGTCGGCCGCCCTGCTCTATGCCTCCGGGATTTTCTGGACCCTCGGCTACGACACGATCTACGCGATCCAGGATATCGAGGACGACGCCCTGGCTGGGATCAAGTCCTCGACCCGGCGCTTGGGCCGACACGTCCGGCTGGGCGTCGCGGGCTTCTACGCCGCGTCGTTCGCGCTGGTGATCGCCGCGGCGTGGGTCGGGAACATCGGTCCATTGTTCCTGCCGCTGGCCGGCGCCTTCGCCCTGCACCTGTCGCGCCAGGCCGCCGCCGTGCGGCTGGACGACGGTCCCGGCGCGCTGAAGCTCTTCAAGTCAAACGCCTTGGCCGGACTGATGGTCTTCGCCGGCCTGGTCGCCGGGTTCTGGAAGCCGGGCGTCAGCTTCTAACCAAGATTAGAACGGTCCCTGGCGGTAGACACGCTCCATCACCGCGTTCAGCTCGCCCAGCCGCTGGTCGTAGCTGCGAGCCAGGCAGGCCCGGTTGGCGCCGCAGGTCGCCCGCGACCTCAGCCAGGCGCGCTGCTGGTCCATGATGGCGTCGCGCCCGCCCATCGGCACGAGGTGACGGGTGATGTCGTAGAGCTGGCCGACGCGGACGTCCTGATCGTTCAGCGGCCGGTAGGCGCAGATCGCCCGCTCGTCGGGCGCGCGGGCCCGGTTGCAGTCGAAGCTGGCGGCGGCGGCCGGCAGGGCGGCGCCAAGACCGGTCGCGGCGAGGACGAGGGCGGGGATCAGACGGCGCATCGGCGGCTCCGGGCTATGACGTCGGGTCAGGCTGTCAGCTCTAAGCTGAATGTGCGATGATCGTTCCATGGCCGTCGCCGCGCGCGTCAAACCCCAGGACCTGTTCACCGTCGACGAGTGGGCGAGGATTTCCGCGCGCTCGTCCTGGCGCGGGATCGCGATGGTGGTTCACGCCTGGGCCGTGATCATCGCCGCCGGAGCGATGTTCGTCCTCTTCCCCAATCCGCTGACCTATGTCCTCGCCGTCATGCTGATCGGCGCGCGGCAGCTGGGCCTGGCCATCCTGATGCACGAGGCCGCGCACGGCGGCCTGCATCCGAACCTCAAGGTCAATGACTGGCTGGGCGAATGGCTGTGCGCGGCGCCGACGGGCGCGTCGCTGGCCAAGTATCGTCCCTATCACCTGACCCACCACAAGTACGCCCAACAGGCCGAGGACCCGGACCTGATCCTGTCGGCGCCGTTCCCGACCACCCGGGCGTCCCTGCGCCGCAAGATCATCCGCGACCTCACGGGCCAGACGTTCTTCAAGCAGCGCTTCGGCCCGCTGTTCGGAAAGATGAAGGCGGCCGGCGACCAGCCGAAGGGCGCGATCTTCGCCGGCGAGGTCGCGCGGCAGGGACCGTTCCTGATCTGGAACCTCGGCATCCTCGCCGTTCTGAGCGCCATGGGCCTGTGGTGGGCCTGGCTGGCGCTGTGGATCGTGCCGATGGCCACCTGGTTCCCGCTGGTCACGCGCCTGCGCAACATCGCCGAGCACGCCCTGGTGGCCAAGGACGAGCCCGACCCGTTCCGCCACGCCCGCACCACGCGCGCCAACCTGATCGAACGCGCCCTGATCGCGCCCTACCACGTCAACTTCCACGCCGAGCACCACATGTTCATGCACACCCCGTGCTGGAACCTGCCGATGGCGCACCGGTTGCTGGAAAAGAAGGGCCTGACCGACCGGATGCTGACCGCGCCGGGCTATCTGACGGTGCTGAAGGCGGCCACGAGCCGACCGGCGGTCGCCGCCTGACGAGCGCCGTGCTCTAAGGCGGTCATGATCGTCCAGACCCTTCCCGGCCGCCGCGCCTTCATCCGCGAGAACACCCGCCTCCAGGCGCCGCCGCATACGCCGGAACTCTCGCTGCATCTGGCCGACGAGGTCACGCCGATCTGGCGGCTGACCGAGGAGGCGCTGGAAGAGATCGGCCTGCCGCCCCCTTTCTGGGCCTTCGCCTGGGCGGGCGGCCAGGCCCTGGCGCGCTATGTCCTCGACCATCCCGATATCGTCGCCGGCCAGCGAGTCGTCGATTTCGCCACGGGCTCGGGCATCGTCGCCATCGCGGCGATGAAGGCCGGGGCGCGCCGGGTGCTGGCCACGGACATCGACGTCTTCTGCGAGGCCGCCGTGGGGCTGAACGCCGAGGCCAACGCGGTCTCGGTCGACTTCACCGACCAGAACCTGCTGAACGCCCCGCCGCCGCCGGCCGACGTCCTCCTGGCCGGCGACATCTGCTACGAGCGGCCGATGGCCGAGGCCGTGATGGCCTGGCTGCGGCGCGGCCGCGAGGCCGGCGCCCGCGTGCTGATCGGCGATCCGGGCCGCACCTATTTCCCGAAGGACGGCCTCGAGAAGCTGGCCGAGTACCAGGTGCCGACGACGCGCGAACTAGAGGACCTGGCCGTCAAGCGCACCAGCGTCTGGACTCTGCCGTGACGGCGCATTAGAACAAATAAAGAACGATTTCCTGGAGGACGCCATGCGCGAGGACGGCAAGATCGACTACATCGAATGGCCGGGCGGCGACCTACCCGGAACCAAGGCGTTCTACGCGGCCGCGTTCGGCTGGAGCTTCGTCGATTACGGCCCCGACTATGCGGCCTTCGAGGGACAGGGCGCCGACGGCGGTTTCGCCAAGCCCCAGGACGGCTCGACCGACCGTCCGCTGGTCATTATATACGCCCACGACCTGGAAGCCATGCTGGACAAGGTGGTCAAGGCCGGCGGCGTGATCACCGCCCCAATCTTCGCCTTCCCCGGCGGCCGCCGGTTCCACTTCACCGATCCGTCCGGGAACGAACTGGGCGTCTGGAGCGCGACCGGGGTCGATTAGCGCATTATTCGCCCCAAAAGCGCGGGCGCGGTAGGCGCGGACGATAAAAATTACACTTGTGACCCAATCTCCGCCGCAATCCGTCGCCATAAGGGTTGCGAGGGACACCTTGTCGGTTTTAATGCCGACCTCTCGTCTTGTTGGGGATAACCAGCCTATGCGCCTTGCGCTCGCCAGCCTGATCGCCGTCGGCGCGGTCTCGACCACCGCC
>NZ_SZWJ01000049.1:0-30902 GCF_012184455.1 Caulobacter sp. SSI4214
GCACGGCGGCCAGCAGCGTGTCGGCCTCGGGGCGATCCGCGCGGGCCAGGCCGTACAGATACTGCAGGGTCAGGAACGGCTGGACGACATCGGCGGCGCGGACGGTCAGGTGATCGGCCAGATCGCTCCAGCGGTCGCCGACATCGACGCCGGCCAGCTCCAGCCGCGCCAGCAGCGAAACGGCGCCGACCTGATCCTGGGAATAGTCCTTGGCCTGAGCCCAGCAGTGGTCGTCATGGATGGCGAGGGCCGCGTCGAACTTGCCCTGGCTCAGATAGAACAGCGCCAGGTGCCACCAGAGATGCGTGTCCATGAACGAGTTAAGCCCCGTCCAGTCGTCGCGGGCGCTTTCCAGGAACGCCACGCCCTCGGCGACGCGGCCTTGGGTCAGCATCACATGGGCCAAGGCATGCTGGGCCCAGGGCTCCTTGCGCTTCAGCGCCAGGGCGCGACGCGCGGCGGCTTCCGCCTCGGGCAGCAGGTGGCACTGCTCATAGGCGAAGGCCAACATGCCGTGCAGATAGGCCACGTCTTCGGCGGCGGGCAGGACGGCGCTGGCGGCGCGCAGCATCGCCGGGAAGTCGCCGTGGTTGAAGTCGTGATAGTGGCGGAGCTTCAGCGTCAGCAGGTCGCGGGGCCATCGCGCCAGGATCGACTCGGCGATGGCCAGGGCGGCGGGGATGTCGTCGGCCGACCAGGCGGTCACGAAATCGACGAAGGCTCGCTCGCGCGGATGGGCGTCGCCAGCCAGGGCCTGGGCGCGGGCGAGGTGCGGCGCGGCGCGTTCGGCTGCCTCGGGCGCCTCCAGCAGCAGCCAGAGCGTCGCGGCGTAGGCGTTGAGCAGCACCTCGTCGGGGTGGACCTCGGCCGCGCCGATCACCTCGGCCGCCCGCGCCTCGTAGCCCAGGAAACCATCGACGAAATTGTCGATGGCGGCCAGGGCGGCGTCGGCGTTCGTGCTGACCGGGTTGCCGAGATAGTCCGTGCGCATGGATGAACTCTAGCGGACGCCGGCCTTGGCGAGGAAGGCGGCCGTATCGTCAGCCGTGCGTTGAGGGATCTCGACCTGGGGCAAATGGCCGACCTTGGGATAGACGATCAGCTGCGCGCCCGGGATCGCCTCGGCGAACTTGTGGGCGGCGGCGACCTCGATCAGCGGGTCGAGCTCGCCCCACAGCACCAGGGTCGGAACCTTGATCTCCGCCAGCACCGCCTTGGTCGCCTGGCTATGCTTGCCGGGCTGGATCGACATCAGGATGGCGCGATGGCCGGGCGCGCGCTGCAGCTCGGCCCAGCGGTCGATGAACGCATCGGTGATCACCGCCGGATCGCCGACCTCGCCGCGCAGACCCGAGCGGATCAGCGGCTTGTTGTCGATCGAGCGCAGGAAGGCGCGGCCCCAGGAATATTTCAGCAGCTTGAAGGCCAGGGGTGGCTTCTTCAGCGTCGTGGCCGGCCAGCCGGCGGCGTCCGCCAGGATCAGGGCGTCGACGCGCTGGGGATGGCGCACGGCCACCTGCCAGGCGACGCCGCCGCCCATCGAGTTGCCGGCGATGGCGAACTTCGGCAGGTTTTCCTTCGCCGCCAGGGCGTCGATCAGGTCGGCGAAGCCATCGGCCGAGGCGACATAGCCGTCCGGCGCGCGGGTCAGGCCGTGGCCGGGCAGGTCGACGGTGATGATCCGATAGCGGTCCCCGAGCCGCGCGACCCATCCCTCCCACGAGAAGTGGCTGTCGCCAAAGCCATGGACCAGAACCAACAGCGGACCATCGGCCTTGCCTTCGTCCTTGTAGTGCAGGCGCACGCCGCCGGGCAGATCGGCATAGCGTGAAGCCTTGGTGGCGTACTTGGCCTCCAGCGCCGGGTAGGGAATGTCGGGGCCGCGCAGCAGCAGCCAGCCGACAAGGCCGGCCAGGACGACCAGGCCAACGAGGCCGCCCAGGATTAGCAACAGGGTCTTCAACATGCGCGGCGCTCCCGAACCAGACGACTAGAAGCGATACTGGGCGCGAACGCCATAGGTCGCGGGCTCGCCAGGCGCGGCGATGTCGATCAGCGGCAGGAAGAAGTTCCGCGTCAGATCGTATTTCTTGTCGAACACGTTGCGGGCGAAGGCGGTCAGCGCCCAGGGGCCCTTGGCCGGCGACACCGTGAGGCTGGCGTTGGCCAGCCAGTAGCTGTCGACGTCGTAGCGCGAGCCCAGCAGCAGGGGCTTCACCTTGTCATGGAACGCGTAGTTGCCCTGCGCCTCGACTTGATAATCGCCGACGGCCCAGGTGTAGGACACGTCGCCGCCGTAGCTGAGCGGCGGGAAGCCGACCTTGGCGCCGGTGCGGTCGATATAGACCGCCTTCTTGGCCGCGACGCTGGCGGGAATGTCCAGGTCGTTCGTGTACTTGTCGAACTTGCCGGTCTTGTAGCCCAGCGACTGCCCGATCCGCAGGGCCGGGACGGGGCGCCAGGTCAGCTCCAGTTCGCCGCCATAGATATGCGACTTCTGGGCGTTGACGATGGCGCCGATCGGGCCGTTGTTGATGTCGTAGATCGCCGACTGAACCTGCTGGTTCTTGTAGTCGTAATAGAAGACCGAGCCGTTCAGCTGGACGGTATTGTCGGCGAAGCTCGACTTGAAGCCCGTCTCGTAGGCCCACAGGGTCTCGGGGCGGAAGCCGGCCACCGCCTTGGCGTCGCCGACATTGTACGAGGTGAAGCCGCCGGACTTCGTGCCCTTGCTGGCGCTGGCGTACAGCAGCACGCCGTCGATCGGGCGGTATTCCAGCGCCAGCTTGCCGGTCACGGGCTTGTTGTGCAGGCGCTTGTTGGCGGTGGGGCTGAAATTGGTCGCTGGCGCGCCGGGCGCGAAGACGCCGGCCGTGACGAAGTTCAACTGCTCGCGCTTTTCGTCCTCCGCGCGCAGACCGGCGATCAGCTTCAGCCTGTCGGCGAACGCGTATTCGATCTGGCCGAAGACCGATTTCGACGTGACCTTCTGATTGTAGGTGGTCCGGGTGTCGAACAGCAGCGACTGCCAGAAGTCCGAATAGAAGGCCTCGTCCAGGGTCTCGCGCGAATAGTAGGCGCCGACCAGCCATTGCAGCGGCCCGGCCGACTTCGACGAGGCGCGGACCTCCTGCGAGAACACCTTGGCGTTGGTGTCGAAATAGGTCCCGGCGTAGGCGTAGGCCGAGCCGTCCCAATCGTTATATTCCTTGCGGCGCAGCTTCTCGAACGCCGTGATCGAGACGAGATCGACACTGTCGAAATCGCCGTGCGCCCGCAGCGAGACCCCACGGCTGGTGGTGTCGTGGAAGGGCTTGGCGTTGGTCGCGATGCCGGTCAGGGCCGCGAAGGCGCTCGAGCCGCCCCAGCCGGTGGCCTTGCGATCGGTATCGGCGGGGATGGTCGGCAGGCTGGCGTTATAGCTCAGCGGATTGAACAGATAGAGCCCGGTCGGCTCGGACTTGTCGTATCCGGCGTGGGCGCTGAGCAGGACATCGACCTTGTCGTTCGGCTTCCAGGCCAGCTGGGCGCGCGCGGAGGTCGTGTCCTTGTCGCCGAGCTTCTGGCCGGTGCCTCGGTTCTTCTGCCAAGCGCCGCCCTGGTCGGTCACAATGGCCAGGCGGCCGCTGAGGGTGTCGGTCAGCGGGCCGGAGACGTAGCCCTCGGCCTTGAATTCGTCGTGGCTGTCATACTCGGCGGTGACGCCGGCGCTCAGCGACGGGGTCGGGCGGTTGGTGATGAAGTTGATCGCGCCGCCGGTGGTGTTACGGCCATAGAGCGTGCCCTGCGGCCCGCGCAGCACTTCGACCCGCGCGATGTCGAACAGCAGGCCTTGGGTCTGGGCCTGGATCGGGTAGGCGACCTCATCGACGCTGACGCCGACGGTCGAGGAATTGTTCGAGGCGTAGTCGTCAAAGCCGACGCCGCGCAGGCGGAAGCTGGGCTGGCCGCTGCCGAACTGTGGTGTGATCTCGAGGCTGGGGGTGGCGTACTGGAGTTGGTTGACCGTGGCGACCCCGCGCGCGGCCAACTGCTCGCCGGAGATGACCGACAGGGCCACCCCGACGTCCTGGGCCGACTGTTCGCGCCGTTGGGCGGTGACGATGACCTGCTCGACCGCGGTGTCCTTGGGCGAGTCCGCGACCGCCTCGGCCAGCGCGCCGCCGGCGAAGCCCGCGCCCAGGGCGCCGATCGCTGTTCCGATGAGAAGACGCTTGATCACGACTGAGATCCCCATTTGTCGACGCCGACCTGAATGGGGGCGTCGCTTTTTTGTTCGTCCTTATAATTCCTAGTGATCTTGTTGAGATTGAAACCGAGATTTCCTTGTGGAGAACCAAGGTTCTCTAATCGCCGTTCATGTGTGACGGAAGAATCTCGAATAGCCGCGCGATTTTATTCCGCGCGACGGGGCGTCGCGCGGATTTACGGTTGTGCGCCTCGGGAAGCCGCTGGCGCGGGCGGCGGATAAGTCTCAGCCGGCGGGGCGAAGGCGCGCGCGCGCCACCGCGTCCTTCCAACCGGCCAGGCATTGGGCGCGGTGGTCGGGCGTCATGGCCGGATCGAAGCGCCGATCCAGCCGCCAGCCTTGCGAGATGGCCGCCAGGTCCGGCCATACGCCCGCGCCCAGGCCGGCCAGGAAGGCCGCGCCCAGGGCGGTGGTCTCGACATTGACCGGCCGCTCCACGGGTGCGTCGATGACGCCCGACAGGAAGGCGCACAGCCAATCATTGGCCGCCATGCCGCCATCGACGCGCAGGGCGCTGGGTCGCGAGGCGCCGTCGGCGAACATGGCCTCGACCAGATCCTGGGTCTGGAAGGCCACGGACTCCAGAGCGGCCCGCGCGATGTGGGCGGCCGAGGCGTCCAGGGTCAGGCCGTGGATCAGGCCCTTGGCCTGCGGATCCCAATAGGGCGCGCCCAGACCGACGAAGGCTGGGACCATGTATACGCCGTGGCCGTCGGGCACGCTGGTGGCGAGGCTCGAGGTGTCCGAGGCCCGCACGATCAGGCCCAATTGGTCGCGCAGCCACTTGATCGCCGCCCCGGCCACGAAGATCGAGCCTTCCAGGGCGTAGGTCGGCTGACCGTTCAGGCGATAGGCCGTGGTGGTCAGCAGGCGGGTGTTTGAAACGACCGGCTGGGCGCCGGTGTTCATCAGCATGAAGCAGCCGGTCCCATAGGTGGCCTTGATCATGCCTTGGCCAAAGCAGGCTTGACCGATCAGCGCCGCCTGCTGATCGCCGGCCATGCCTCGGATCGGGATCGGCGCGCCGAACAGATCCGCCTGCGTCTCGCCGAAGTCGGCGCAGTTGTCGCGCACGTCGGGCAGCAGGCCGGCGGGAATGTCGAACAGCGCCAGCAGGTCCTCGTCCCAGACCTGGCGATGAATGTCGAACAGCAGCGTCCGCGAGGCGTTGGTCGCATCGGTGGCGTGGACGCGACCTCCCGTCAGGCGCCAGAGCAGGAAGCTATCGATCGTGCCGAACGCCAGGTCGCCGCGCTTCGCCGCCTCGCGAGCGCCGGCCACGTGGTCGAGGATCCAGGCCAGCTTGCTCGCCGAGAAATAGGGATCCAGGCGCAGGCCGGTTCGGGCCTGGACGAGATCCTCGTGACCCGCCAGGCGCAGGGCTTCGCAGGCGTCGGTGGTGCGGCGGTCCTGCCAGACGATGGCGGGGTGGATGGCCTGGCCCGAGCGGCGGTCCCAGACCACGACGGTCTCGCGCTGGTTGGCGACGCCGATGGCGGCGACGGCGCTGGCCTCCGCGCCGGCCTTGGCCAGGGCCGCCCGGGCCGTGTCCACCACGTCGCGCCAGATGGTCTCTGGGTCGTGCTCGACCCAGCCCAGTTCCGGATAGCTCTGGGCGAATTCGCGTTGATCAACGCCCGCGACCGCGCCTTGGTCATCGAAGACGATGCTGCGCGTGCTGGTCGTGCCTTGGTCGATAGCCAGAATATAGCGGGTCACGGTCACGCCTCGGCCGACAGGGGGGCGGGGCGCGGGGCCTCGGTCGTCGTCTTGCCCGCCAGATAGGCTTCCAGGCGCTCAGCGCCGCCCGGCGGCAGGTGCAGGCCAAGCTTGCTGCGGCGATAGAGGATGTCCTCGGCGGTGCGGGCCCATTCGTGCGCCACCAGATAGTCGACTTCCGCCGCGCGCAGTCCGGCGCCGAAGTCCTCGCCCAGGTCGGACAAGCTTTTGGCGCCGGCCAGGATCCGCCGGGCGCGGGTCCCGTAGGAGCGGGCCAGGCGGAAGGCCAGATCCTCGGGCAGGAAGGGATGCTCCGCGCGCAGGGCGCGGGCCAGGGCCGCGCGGTCCAGATCGGGCAGGTCGCCGCCCGGCAGAACCGCGCCGCGCGTCCACGAGGGGCCCGCCTGCGGGAAGAATTCGGCCAGCTTTTCCAGCGCGTGGTCGGCGAGACGGCGATAGGTGGTGATCTTGCCGCCGAACACCGAGAGCACGGGCGCGTGGCCTTCGGCCGCGTCGACCTCCAGCACATAGTCGCGGGTGACGGCCGAGGCGCTGTCGGCCTTGTCGTCGAACAGCGGACGCACCCCGGCATAGCTCCAGACCACGTCGGCGGGCGTCAGCTGGCGGTCGAAGTAGCGATTGATGCTGTCGCACAAATAGTCGACCTCGGCCGCGTCGATGCGAGCCGGTCCCGGAGGCGCGTCCCAGGCCACATCGGTGGTGCCGATCAGCGTGAAGCGGTCCTCGTAGGGGATGGCGAACACAATCCGGCGGTCGGGGTTTTGCAGCATGTAGGCCTGGTCGCCCTCGAACAGGCGCGGGACGACGATATGGCTGCCCTTGATCAGCCGCGCGCCGCTACCGGTGGTGACGTTCAAGCCGCCGCTCAGCACCTCCGACACCCACGGGCCGGCGGCGTTGACGATAGCGCGGGCGCGAACTTGGCGTTCGCCGCCGTCCTGGGTCTTCAGCCGGGCTTCCCAGCCGTCGGACACGCGGTGGGCGGCGACGAGCTTGGTGCGCGTTTCGATCACCGCGCCGCGCTCGGACGCGTCGATCGCGTTCAGCGCCACCAGGCGGGCGTCATCCACCCAGCAGTCGGAATAGACGAAGGCCTTGCGGTACTGCGTCTTCAGCGAAGCGCCCTCGGGCGCGCCGGTCAGGGACAGGCCGCGCGAACCCGGCAATCGCTTGCGGCCGCCCAGGTGGTCGTAGAGGAAGAGGCCCAATCGGACCAGCCAGGCGGGGCGGGTCGCATGGGCGTGAGGCAGGACGAAGCGCAGCGGCCAGATGATGTGCGGGGCCATGGTCAGAAGGGTCTCGCGCTCTTCCAGCGCCTCGCGGACCAGGCGGAACTCGTAATATTCCAGATAGCGCAGGCCGCCGTGCACCAGTTTGGTGCTGGCCGAAGAGGTCGCGCTGGCCAGGTCGTTCTGCTCGACCAGCAGGACCGAAAGACCGCGCCCCGCGGCGTCGCGCGCGATGCCCGCGCCGTTGACGCCGCCGCCGACCACCAGAAGGTCGTATTCCATGCCTGACGCGCCTCCATCGCGAATTGTGTTTTCGAGATATACGAAAAAGCGAAAATACGAAATTTAAAAACGAAACATCTTTCGCCCAATGCGCGCTATCGTCGCCCCCGGGCTGGTCAACACGGTCGCCGCCGCGCTAAGCGGGGATCGGAGGTGCGTCGATGGCCATCGAGCAACGTCACGAAGCGATTCTCGCGTTCGCCCGAAAGAGCGGACGCGTGACGGTCGAGGCCCTGTCGGACAGCCTCCAGGTCTCGCGCCAGACGATCCGCAAGGATCTGAACGATCTTTGCGACCAGGGGATGCTCAACCGCGTGCACGGTGGCGCGGTGATCGCGACCGGCGGTGTCGACAACCTGGAATACGAGGCGCGTCGCGTCCTGGCCCGCGAGGCCAAGGAGGCGATCGGCGCGGCGGCGGCGGCCCTGATTCCCGAGCAGGCCTCGTTGTTCATCAATATCGGCACCACGACCGAGGAGGTGGCCCGCGCGCTGGCGGGGAGGTCAGGCCTGTTGGTAATCACCAACAATCTCAATGTTGTGGACATCCTGGCCCCGTCGCCGGGCATCGAGGTCATCGTGGTGGGCGGGCGCGTGCGCAGCGCGGACCGCGCCTCGGTCGGCGCTTTCGCGGTCGACTTCATCCGCAACTTCAAGGTCGATTTCGCCATCATCGGCGCCTCGGCCATGGATGAGGACGGCTCGCTGCTGGACTTCGACATCAACGAGGTTCAGGTCTCTCAGACCATCATCCAGAGCTCCCGCCGGGTGATCCTGGTCGCCGACAGTCAGAAGTTGGGGCGTCCGGCGCCCGTGCGGATCGGCCATATCGGCGACGTCCACGTCTTCGTCACCGACCGGCTGGAAAGCCCCGACCTGGCCGCCAAATGCAAGGCCCGGGGCGTTCGGGTCATCGAGACCGCGCCGAATCCGTCGCTCTAGATTCAATCCGGCCGTGCCGACGCGTCCGACGCCTATCCGGCGTTCAACCGTTTCCCGGCGCATCCCCTTGTTTCAGAACCCTTGACCCTCGCGGCGTGCTGCTTTCGCCGCGCGCCAAATTCGCAACGCAAACGAAAGATCATTTGCTCGATCGTCATTCCTGTGATTTATCATTTTAATGCACCGCCAACGCGGCGCGAAGAATGAGATCGCACGGCCGCGCCGAGGCGACCTTTCCGCATTCTGGAGGGAACAATGATCTGCAAGAGCGACGGCGGTCGGAGCCGCACCCTTGGCCTTAAGCTGATGATGGGCGCCAGCGCGATTGGCCTGGCCATGCTGGCCGGCGCCGCCCAGGCGCAAACCGCGCCCTCGCAAGACACCACGGTCGAGGAAGTCGTCGTCACGGGCCTGCGCGCCAGCCTGAACCGTTCCATCGACGTCAAGCGCAACTCGTCGGTGATCGTCGACTCGATCGCCTCGGAAGACCTGGGAAAGTTCCCCGACACCAATGTCGCCGAGTCGCTGCAGCGCATCACCGGCGTCTCGATCGATCGTAGCGGCGGCGAAGGCCGTTTCGTCACGGTCCGCGGCTTTGGCCCGTCTTTCAACGAGTTGCTGCTGAACGGCCGCACCCTGGCCACCGAGAACCCGGGTCGCCAGTTCAGCTTCGACATGCTGCCCGCCGAGCTGATTTCGGGCGCCGACGTCTACAAGACGACCAATTCGGCGCTGCAGGAAGGCGGCATCGGTTCGACCATCAATCTGAAGACCGCTCGCCCGTTCGACAGCAAGGGCCAGCGCATCGTCCTCTCGGCCCAGGGCAATTACGAGGATCTGTCGGGCAAGGCCTCGCCGAACCTCTTCGGCCTGTATAGCAACACCTTCATGGACGGCCGCCTGGGCGTGCTGGGCTCGGTTTCGTTCCAGGAGCGCAAGGCGCGGATCGATTCCGCCAACACCAGCGGCTACTACGCCACGTCGGTCGGCGGGCAGACCGTCTACATGCCGCAGGACTATAACCAGTATTCCGACACCGAGGATCGCAAGCGCACTTCGGTCACGGGCACGGTTCAGTATCGCGCCACGGACAACCTGACCTTCACGGTTGACGGCATCTACAACAAGTTCACCGTCAAATCGAACACCAGCCAGGTCGGGCACTACTTCTCGCCGGGCAGCATCAGCAACGTGAAGCTGGACTCCAACAAGACGGTGGTGGCCTTCGACCAGAACGCCGACGCCCACTCCGACTTCGTCTCGCGGACGTTCAATCGCCCGACGAACCTGAAGGCGCTGGGCTTCAACGCTGACTGGAACCCGACCGACCTGATCAACGTCAAGTTCGACAGCTCGTGGTCCAAGGCCGAGAACAACAACGGCGGCAACGAGATCTTCGCCGTCGTCGGCATCCCGAACACCGTCCACTTCGACAACACCGCCGGCGGCCTGCCCACCCTGACGACGGGCAAGAGCTATTCGGACCCGAACGCGGTGGGCAAGGCCCACTTCGCCACCCGCCAGGGTTCGAACTACGGCGAGGAGGTCTATGAGAACCGCCTCGATGCGACCTTCAAGACCGACTACGAACACTTCACGGCCGTCCGCGTCGGCGGCATCTACACCGATCGCAAGAAGACCAACCAGCTGGTGCAGTCCAGCTCGGACATCTGGTGCACCTATTGCGGCTACGGCGTCTCCGTGCCGGCGGGCCTGCTCAAGAGCTTCGCCCCCAGCGGCTTTCTGGACGGCGAGGGCGGCAACTTCCCGCGCCAATGGCTGAGCTTCAATTCCGAGGACTATTTCAAGTTCCTGGAAAGCCAGGCGGCCGCCAACGCCGAGGACGTGGTCAAGGGGCAGCCAGTCGGCACGTCCTACGCCGCTCTGCAGAAGACCAACGGCTTCGCCGCCACGCCGCAGTCCAGCTCCTACAACGTGCATGAGAAGGTCGCCGGCGGCTACATCCAGGCCGACTTCGCGGGCGATATCGGCGGCTTGCCCACCAGCGCGACGCTGGGCGTGCGCTATGTCCACACCCAGCTGACCTCCAGCGGCCAGACCCAGACCCTGCTGGATCTGACGCCGATCGCCGGCGACAGCACGCTGTACAACGCGGCCCTGACCGGTTCCTCGCCGGTTTCGAAGTCCTCGAGCTATGACGACTTCCTGCCCAGCCTGAACGTCAAGATGGACCTGCGTGACGACATGGTCGCGCGCTTCGCCGCCTCCAAGACGGTGACGCGTCCCAACCTGACGGACTTGGCCCCGCAGCTGAACCTGATCTCGACCCGCCCTGGCAACCTGTCGGCCAGCGGCGGCAATCCGGACCTGAAGCCCTACAAGTCGACCAACTTCGACGTCTCCTACGAGTGGTACTATCAGAAGTCGGGCTTCTTCACGGTCGGCGCCTTCTACAAGAAGCTTGACGATTTCATCGTCGTCAGCAGCGCGCCGGAAGTCTTCACGATCAGCAACTCGGCCAATCTGGCGGCCTTCTCGGGCGGCAAGGCGACCTTCAACGTCAGCCGTCCGCGCAACGTCGGCAGCGCCAACGTCTACGGCCTGGAAGTCGGCTTCCAGCACACCATGGACTATCTGCCCGCGCCGTTCGACGGTCTGGGCGTGACCCTGAACGCCACCTTCGTGAAGTCCAGCGCCAACGACTCCGGCTTCGCCCTGGAAGGCCTGGGCAACAGCCAGAACGCGGTGCTGTTCTACGCCAAGGGTCCGATCGAGGTGCGGGTGGCCTACAACCACCGCGACGGCTTCCTGTCGACCCAGTCCAACTCGACGGGCGGTCTGCCAATCTACACCAAGACCGCCGGTCAGTTCGACGCCCAGGCGACCTACCAGATCAACGACAACTTCTCGGTCTTCGTCGAGGGCACCAACCTCAACGACGCCAAGACACAGACCTATGGCCTCTACGCCAACCAGTTCCTGAGCCTCGTCGAGACCGGTCCGCGCTACGCGGTCGGCGTTCGCGCGAAGTTCTAACCAAGATCGGCCGGGGGCGCCTGTCGCCTCCGGCCGTGTCCGGCGCCGCCTGCGGCGCGTTTCTTCCCCAACTTGCGAGGGGCGGGCTTTGCGAAGCCCGCCCTTTTTTTGTTTCTGGTCTCAGCCCTGTCGCGTCAGGCGCAGGATGAAGCTGGCCTGCGGATGCATACGCGGGAGTTGCAGGCCCACGCACATCAGGCTGCGACCGTCCAGCACGACGCCCTCGCGCAGCGTGTCGACCAGCGGAGAGCGTGTGGTCAGCGCCTTGGGCCACACCAAACGCACTGAGTAGCGCGCATCTGCGTCCAGGCCCGCCAAGCGCAGGCGGCCGGCGAAATAGGCGTCCTGCTCGCGGATCAGGGTATAGGCGAACACCGCCTCGGAGCCGTCAGTGGCGACGACGCCGAATGCGTTCTCGTTGGCCGGACGATCCAGGCGATGCAGGTCGCCCGTGTGGATCAGGCCGCGCAGCGCCTTGTGCAGCGCCACGCCCTCGGCCAGTTCGGCGCGCTCCTCGTCTGTCAGCGCCAGCAGGTTCGCCTCGATGCCGAAGTGACCGAATAGCGCGGTGGAGACCCGCGTGGCCATCGACACGCGCCGACCAGTGATATGGCAGTCGGTCGGGCCGACGTGGGCGCCCATCAGTTCGGCGGGCAGAAACAGCGACGCGCCCTTCTGGATCGACAGGCGGTCCAAAGCATCGTTGCTGTCGGAGGTCCAGACGCGATCGGTGCGCTCCAGCACGGCGAAGTCGGCCCGGCCGCCGCCCGAGGCGCAGCTTTCGATCTCGACCGCCGGATGGGCGGCGCGAAGGCGATCCAGAACCGCATACAGACCCAGCACATGGGCGTGCGCGCCCGGCGCGCCGTCCTGTCCGCCGGGGTGGCTGATATCGCGGTTCATGTCCCACTTCAGATAGGCGATCGGATGCTCGGTCAGCAGGGCGTCCAGCCGGTCGTACATATAGTCCCGCACCTCCGTCCGGCCGAAGTCGAGGACCAGCTGGTTGCGGAACGACAGCTGCGGGGCCGGCGGGCAGCCCAACACCCAATCGGGGTGGGCGCGGAACAGGTCGCTTCGCGGATTGACCATCTCGGGCTCGACCCACAGGCCAAACTCCATGCCTGCCGCCAGGACGCGGTCGACCAGCGGCTTGAGGCCGTTCGGATAGATCTCCTCGTCGACATGCCAGTCGCCCAGGCCGGCGGTGTCGTCGCGGCGCCCCTTGAACCAGCCGTCGTCCAGCACGAACCGCTCGGCCCCGATCGCGGCGGCGGCGTCGACAAGCTGGGCCAGGCGGTCCTGATCGTGGTCGAAATAGACCGCCTCCCACGTGTTGTAATGCACCGGACGCGGCTTGGCCCGCAGGCGCGCGTGTTCGGGACGCGCCCGGACGAAGTCGTGATAGGCCCGGGAGAGGCCGCTCAGGCCCCTGTCGGAATAGCCGGCGTAGAGCTTGGGGCTGTCATAGGTCGCGCCCGGCGCCAGCCGCAGTTCGCCCGGCATGAACAGCTCGCCCATCTGCACGAAGGCGCGGGCGTCCGACAGGGTCTCGGCATGGATGCGGTGATTGCCGCTCCAGCCGAGGTGGAAGCCAAAGACCTCGCCGGTCGCTTCGCTGGCCGGCGCGCATTCGGCGATCAGGCCTGGGAAGGCGTCGTGCGAGGTGCGGCCGCGACGGTTCTCGCGGACCATGGCGCCCTGGCCGAACGGCGTGCGACGCATCTGGAACTCGCCCGACCAGCGTCCATCCAGATGGATCAGGTGCGAGGCTTCCGGCGGGAGCGGCAGGGTCGGGGCGGCGCAGGCCTCGACCTCCAGGGTGCGCGCGCCGGTATTGGTCAGCTGGGTCGAGGCGACCAGGACGTCCAGGTCGGGCGCCAGCGCAAGACGGTGGACCAGTCGCAGGCCGTTGTGGTCGTCAACCGAGACGATCTCCGCCACGCCCGGCGCGATCGCGTCCACGCTGGCGATCCGCGTGAAAGTGGCCCAGCCTTGGCCGTCGCGATGCGCCCGCAGGCCCGGCGCGCCGGGGAAGCCCTGGCCCAGCAGCGGCGTCAGCGCCAGCGGCGGTGGAACCTCGGGCGAGCAGGGCGCGGCCTCGCGGGTGGCCATCAGGACCAGGTCCATCGGGTCGAGATCCGCCGCCAGGCGCGGTCCCCAGTGCAGCACGGCCGGCGCGTCGCCCCGGCAGTCGACGATCAGGCTGGTGGCCTTGCCATCAAGCCTGACGAACGGGGCGGACTGGGAAGCGGACATCGACGTGCCTTTGACTCGGGCGTGAATTAAACAGGCGTCCAAAGCGGAACGGTTGACGCTGTTTTTTTGTAGGATAAATACGATCGAAGGAAAAGCGGCGGCCTTCGCGCGTCGCCACGATCGATGTCGCGCGAAGCGATGCGTCGGAGGAAACCATGCTTGGCGTTTGCTACTATCCGGAACAATGGCCGACCAGCCTCTGGCGCGAGGATGCGCGCCGGATGAAGGCGCTGGGCCTGACCTATGTCCGGATCGGCGAGTTCGCCTGGTCGCGGTTCGAGCCCGAGCCCGGCGTCTATGACTTCGACTGGTTCGACGAGATCATCCAGATCCTGGGCGAAGCGGGCCTGAAGGTCGTGATCGGCACGCCGACGGCGACGCCGCCCAAGTGGCTGATCGACCGCCATCCCGAGATCCTGCCCGTCGACCCCGAGACCGGCCGGGTTCGGGGCTTTGGCTCGCGGCGTCACTACGACTTCTCCAGCCCGGTCTATCGGCGCGAAAGCGATCGCATCACCCTGGCCCTGGCCGAACGCTATGGTCATAACCCGTATGTCGCCGGCTGGCAGACGGACAACGAGATCAGCTGTCACGACACCACCCTCAGCGCTTCGCCGGCCGCCAAGGCGGGTTTCCAGGCCTGGTGCGCGGCGCGCTATGGCGACATCGACGCGCTGAACACCGCCTGGGGCAATGTCTTCTGGTCGATGGAGTATCGGAGCTTCGACGAGATCGAACTGCCGGTCGGCGCGGTCACCGAGACCAACCCGGCGCACCGCATGGCCTATCGTCGCTATTCGTCCGACCAGGTGGTGGCCTTCCACGACGCCCAGGTGAAGATCCTGCGCGCCCATTCGCCCGGCAAGTTCGTCACCCACAACTTCATCCCGATGAACGAGACGGGGGTCGACAATCACGCCCTGGCCGCCGACCTCGACTTCGCCGCCTACGACAACTATCCGCTGGGCCGCACCGACCTGCTGATGGCCGGAGACGGCGCGGAGGCCTTCCGGCCTTACATGCGCACGGGCCATCCGGACTTCGGGACCTTCTTCTTCGATCAGACGCGTGGTCTCGCGCCCGGCGCCTTCTGGATCATGGAGCAGCAGCCCGGGCCGGTGAACTGGGCCAACCACAATCCGCGCCCGGCGCCAGGTATGGTGCGGCTGTGGACCCTGGAAGCCTTCGCCCACGGGGCTGGCGTGGTCAGCTATTTCCGCTGGCGTCAGGCGCCGTTCGCCCAGGAGCAGATGCACGCGGGCCTGCTGCGCCCGGATAGCAGCCAAGCCGCCGCCTGGCCGGAGATCGAGGCCGTCGTGCGCGATCTGGCGGCTCTGGACCTCGATCAATACCCGACCGCGCGCGCCAAGGTGGCGCTGATGGTCGATGTCCAGGCGCAATGGCTGGGCGAGATCGAACGTCAGGGCCGCAGCTACGACTACACCCACATCCTGCTCGATCACTATCGGGCCCTGCGCGCGCTCGGCCTGGATGTCGACTTCGTGCCGCCCGAGGGCGACCTGTCGGGCTACGCCCTCGTCGTGATCCCGGCCCTGGCCACGCCCAGCGCCCGGACGATCGCCAACCTGAAAGCCAGTTCGGCCTTGGTGGTGTTCGGGCCGCGCTCGGGGGGCAAGACCGATGACGTGACCCTGCCGAAGGGCCTGCCGCCCGGCGTCTTGCGCGAGCTGCTGCCGATCCGCGTGCTGTCGGTCGAGACCCTGCGCCCCGACTGTCCCGACGCCATGATCTGGAACGGCAAGACCTATCCCAGCGCCACCTGGCGCGAGGAGATCGAACTGGCGGGCGAGGCCGAGGTGGCGGCGCGCTACGCCGACGGCGGCGCGGCGATCGTGCGCGCGGGCAAGGCGATCTATGTCGCCAGCCTGAGTGACCGGGCGTTCCTGACCGACTTCCTGGAAAGCCTTTGCGCCGAGGCCGGCGTCGCGACCCAGCGCCTGGACGCCAAGGTCAGGGTTCGTCGTCGCGGCGACCTGACCTTCGCCTTCAATTACAACGAAGAGCCTGTCCCCGCGCCAGCGCCAGCGGGCGCGGTCTTCGTGCTGGGCGGCGCCCTGATCGGTCCGCGCGACGCGGCCGTCTGGAAGGCGCCCGCGTGATGCGCTTGGCGGGGATCTTCCTGGCGCTCCTCCTGGCGTCGCCGCTGGCGGCGCGAGCGCGGGCGCTCGCGGACGGCCCGGCGCTTTCCGCCCCTGGCGCCTATCCGGTTGGCGTCCGAACCCTGATCCTGACCAATCCCGACCAGCCAGACCTGCTGGCCAGCGACCTGGCCGCCGGCAAGCTGGCGCGTCGCGACCGCGTGCTGCCGGTGACCATCTGGTATCCCTCGACCAAACCCAAGGCTGGCGCGGCCCAGGTCCGCTACATGCAGCCGGGAGCGACGCCTGACGCGCCGCCCGTGTTCTACCGCGCCGGCGGCGCCTATCCGGACGCCGCCCCGGTGCGCGGCCAGCACTTTCCTCTGGTGGTGCTGTCCCACGGCTATCGCAACTGGGCGACCAGCTTCGCGGACCTGGCCGAGAACCTGGCCTCGAAGGGCTATGTGGTCGCCTCGATCGAGCACCGTGACCTCGAGCCCAAGACTCTGAGCAACCCTCAGCTTTCGTTCGCCACCACGGTGATCACCCGCGTCGCCGACCAGCGCTTCGTCATCGCCGAACTGGCCCGGCGCGCGGGGGAGGGGCCGCTCAAGGGCGTCTACGATCCGGACGACGTGGGCCTGATCGGCTATTCCATGGGCGGCTTTGGCGCGCTGACCACCATGGGCGCGGGCCTGGATCCGCAAGGTCCGCTCTACAAGCTGGCGCCCTTCGGTCTGCTGAAGCCGTTCAGCGCCCTTGATCCTGGCTTCGCCGCCGGCTTGCCCCGGAACGTCAAGGCGATGGTCGCCCTGGCGCCCTGGGGCGGCGCGCCGCCGCTGCGGGCCTGGAGCGCCGAGGGGCTCGCGGGCGTGACGGTCCCGACTCTGCTGATCGTCGGCGACCAGGACGACGTCAGCGGTTACGACCCCGGCGTCGCCTGGCTCTACGCCAACCTGACCCAGGCCGACCGTCGGATGCTGGTCTACGAGAACGCCCGCCACAACATCGCGCTGGACGGGGTCACCGCCGCCCAGACCCAGAGATTCGAGGCCATCGAGCGCCACGAGGAGCCCGTCTGGCGGCGCGATCGCATTCTGGCGATCAATCGCCACTTCATCACCGCCTTCCTGGACGAGCGCCTGAAGGGCGACGCCGCGCACGGCGCCTATCTGGCTGTCCCGACCGCGCGCGCCGCCGATGGAACCTGGCCGCTGGCGCCCGGCGCCTCGGTGGGCGATCGCTTCGCCGCGCCGAACGACGCCGGGACCGCCCAATACTGGCCCGGCTTCCAGCGTCGCTGGGCCCTGGGCCTGCGCCTCATGCACGCCGCGCCCGACAAAGCCGCGCTAAAATAAGAACCATCGGAAACGCCCCGCCATGCATCTGCAAACCACCCAAGCCTGGATCGCCGCCGGGCTGACCGCCCTGATCGGGCTGATCACCTATCTGAAGTGCCGGGGTCAGGGCCGCGGCGTCGAGGGCGGCAACAAGGAGTTCTTCCTGGCGGGCGGGGGACTGAACTGGCTGTTCATCGCCGGCTCGATCACCATCACCAACCTGTCCACGGACCAGCTGGTCGGCATGAACGGCAACCAGATGGCCTTGCTGGCCTGGTGGGAGCTGTCGGGCGTGGTGGGCCTGTCGATCCTGGCCTGGGTGTTCCTGCCGATCTACTACAAGAACAACTGCACCACGGTGACCGAGCTTCTGGAGAAGAAGTACAAGAACGTCGGCATCCGCTCGACGATCGGTACGATCTTTCTGGTCGGCAATGTCTTCATCTACCAGCCGATCACGCTCTACACCGGCGCGCTGATGATGAAGTCGATGTTCGGGCTGCAGATCCCGATCATGACCCTGGCCCTGGTCTTCGCGGTGGCGGGCTCGCTGTACGCGATCTTCGGCGGGCTGCGCGCCGTGGCCATCACCGACACGTTCAGCGGCATCCTGCTGCTGGGCATGTGCATGTTGGTGGTGTTCCTGTCGCTGAAGGCGATCGGCTTCGACTTCAGCGGCATCCCGCACGAGCGGCTGACCATGATCGGCGGCAACAACTCGCCGCTGCCCTGGCACGTGCTGCTGACGGGGATGATCTTCATCCAGATGTTCTATTGGTCGACCAACCAGACCATCACCCAGCGCGCCATGGCCGCGCCGAACCTGAAGGAAGCCCAGAAGGGCGTTGTCGCCGCGACCATCGTCCGCCTGCTGATCGTGCCGCCGATGGTCGTCATCCCGGGCATCGTGTCGTACAAGCTGTTCGGCCATCTGGGCGACGCGGCCTATGGCAAGATCGTCTGGCACGTCCTGCCCAACTGGATGTCGGGCATTTTCGCCGCCGCCATCGCCTCGGCGGTGCTGGCCCACTTCGCCAGCGTGCTGAACTCGTCCGCCGCGCTCTATGTCTGCGACATCCACGAGAAATATGTCCAGCCGAACCCGAACGTGCCGCGCCTGAGCATGCTGGTCAGCATCGCCTTCGTCGTCGTGTCGCTGGTGCTGGTGCCGATCTATGACGGCGCGGACAGCATCATCAATCTGGTCCAGAAGCTGAACGGCCTGACCAGCATGCCAGTGCTGTCGGTGTTCATCGTCGGCCTGCTGTTCCGCAATGTCGATCCGCGCGCCGCCATCGCGGGCCTGATCTTCGGCGTGGCGCTGTACGCGGTGTTCAGCTTCGCCTGGACGCCCCTGCACTACATCCACATGATGTTCATCACGCTCTGGACCACGGTGGCGTTCTCGCTGAGCCTGAACCGTTGGGTCTTCGGCAAGCGGGCGGAGTTCATTCTCCCGCGCAAGCCGGCGGCGGCGTAAAGCCGTCGCGCGGCGGCGAGGCTCAAGCCTTCAGTCGCCGCGCAGCACGGGCGCGGGGCGTCGGGACAGCGCCAGGCCGGCGGCGATCAGGCCGCCGACGGTGGTCACGCCGGTCGCGCCCGCCAGCAGCGACAGCACGCCCCGCCAGTCGACGCTCCAAGTGGCCTGGAACACCTTGACCACCACCGGCCAGGCCGCCGCGAAGCCGAAGAGAACGCCGGCCGCGCCCGCGATCAGGCCGACCGCGCCATATTCGATGACATAGGCCGTCAAAATCTGGGCGCGCGTGGCCCCCAGGACCTTCAGCGTGGCGGCCTCGCGGGCCCGGGCCCGGGCGCCGGCCGCGATCGCGCCCGCCAGCACCAGCAGGCCCGCCAGTCCGGCGACGGCCGCCGCGCCGCGAACGGCCAGGGCCAGGCGATCGAACAGGGCCGCGGCGGCGTCCAGCTGTTCGCGCACGCTGATCACGTTCACGCCCGGAAACTCCTGGCCCAGCTTCCGGGTCAAGGTCGCCTCGCGGTCCCGATCCAGGCGGGCGATGGCGACGCTGCGCAGGTCGGCGCCCTCCAGCGTCGCGGGATTGAAGATCAGGGCGAAGTTGGGTCCGAAGCCGCCGAAGTCCACCTTGCGCAGCACCGCGACGCGGGCCTCGATCTCCCGACCCAGGATCAGGACCGTGATCGTGTCGCCGACCTTCAGGCCGGCGGCCTCGGCGATCTCGACGTTCAGCGCGACCTCGGGCGGGCCCGCATAGTCGGCGGTCCACCATCGGCCGGCGACGGTCCCGGCCTGTTGAGGCGCGCTGGCCAGCAGCGACAGGCTGATATCGTTGTCGAACGCCCAGCGCTCGGACGGCTTGATAGCCTGGACATCGACCTGCTTGCCCTTCAGGGCGACGATCCGCCCCGTCGCGAAGGGCATTCTGAGATACCGGTCCGCGTTCAGCGGTCCCGTGACGCTGGCCACGGCGGCGTCGAAAGCGGCGGCGCGGTCGGCGGGGATCTCGGTGAACACCATGGCCGGCGCGGTGCGGGGGGCGACGTCGCTGACCTGGGCCAGAAGCGCCGACTGGATCAGCACCACGCACGCCAGCAGCGCGACGCCAAGGCCGATCGCCGGGCTGGCGGTCCTGGCCGCCGAACCCGGCCCCGCCAGATTGGCCAGACCCAGCTTGGCCGGACCGCGCGTCAGGCCGCGCGCCTTGCCCGCCGTCCAGGCGGCGGCGCGGCCGAGCGCCGCCAGCAGGCCAAAGGCGACGGCGACGCCCGCGATCATGATCGCGGCGGCTAGCGGCGTGGGCGCGGTCGCCACGGCCAGGACGGCCAATCCGGCGCCGGAGAGGAGCGCGCCGATCGTCTCCATCCCCACCGGCAGTCGGGCCTTGGGCGCTCTACGGAACAGGGCCGAAGGCGGCGTCGCCCGCGCTCGCGCCAGGGGGATCAGCGAGAACGCCGCCGCCGCCAGGAGGCCGAACAGCCCCGCCTTGGCCAGCGGCCAGGGATAGACCGCGAAGAGGGCGGGGATCGGCAGGCTCGAGCCCGCGATCTTGCCGAGGATCAGCGGCGCGACGCCGCCCACGATCAGGCCCAGGGCGACGCCCAGCAGGGCCAGGACGCCGATCTGGATCAGGTGGAGGCCGCGGATCAGACCGCTTTCCGCGCCCAGCGCCTTCAGCGTCGCGATGGCCGGCTCGCGGGCCGACACATAGGCCGAGACCGCTCCGGCCACGCCCAGACCGCCGGCGACCAGCGAGGCCAGTCCGATGAAGCCCAGGAAATATTCCAGTTGGTCGATCAGTCGCCGCGCCCCGGGGGCGCTGTCCAGCCGGTCCCGAACTCGAAGGTGGGAGTCCGGCAGCGCCGCCTGGACGGCCTTGCCGGCGGCGCGGGGGTCCTGGCCGGGCGGCAGGGCGATCCTGACCGCGCGATTGGACAGTCCGCCGGGCGCCAGCAGGCCTGATCGCTCCAGCACGTCGCGACGCACCAGCACGCGCGGCCCCAGTGAGAAACCTCGAGACAGGCCGTCGGGCTCGCTGATCAGCCGGGCGCGGGCGACCAGGGTCATGGACCCGGCCTCGAACGTGTCGCCAAGCTTCAGGCCCAGGCGGTCCAGCAGCGCCGGTTCGACCGCCGCGCCAGGCAGGCCGTCTCGATCGGCCAGGGCGGCGGAGAGGCTCTGCGCGCCCTCCAGCTTGACGGCGCCCGCCAGCGGAAAGCGGTCGTCGACCCCGCGCAGGCTGACCAGCCGTCGCTCGCCGCTGGGCGCCTGGGCCATGGCGCGGGCGCCGGCCGCGTAGCTGGCGACGCCCAAACGGTCGAAGGTCGCGCGCTCCTTGTCGTTGAAGTCGCGATTCTCGACCGAAAAGGAGAGGTCGCCGCCCAGGATTTCACGGGCCTGGCTGGCCAGCCCCTGGCGAAAGGCCTCGGCGGTCGAGCCGGCGGCTGCGATGGCGGCGACGCCCAGCGCTAGACACGCCAGGAAGATCCGAAAGCCGCGCACGCCCGAGCGCAATTCCCGAGCGGCCAGCCGGAAGGGGAGGGGGGCTTTCATCGTCACGCCGTGACGCGCCCGTCGGCCATCCGCACGATGCGGTCGGCGCGGCTGGCCAGGGCTGGATCGTGGGTGACCATCACCAGCGCCGCGCCGAGCTCGGCGACGAGGCTGAACATCAGATCGGCGACCGAGGCCGCGGTGGCGCCGTCCAGGTTGCCGGTCGGCTCGTCGGCGAACAACAGGGCCGGGCGGGCCGCCAGGGCGCGGGCCAGGGCGACGCGCTGCTGCTCTCCCCCGGACAGCTGGTGCGGATAGTGGGTCAGGCGCCCCGAGAGCCCGACACGGCCCAGCCAGTCGCGCGCGACGGAGAGGGCCTCGCGCGCGCCGGCGATTTCCAGCGGCGTGGCGACGTTCTCCTCGGCGGTCATGTTGGGCAGCAGGTGGAAGGCCTGAAACACCAGGGCCGCGCGGTCGCGACGCAAACGCGCCCGGCCGTCCTCGTCCAACTTGGCCAGGTCCTGCCCGAACAGGCGCGCCGTTCCGGCGGTGGGCTCCTCTAGCCCGGCCCCGACGGCGATCAGCGAGGACTTTCCCGAGCCCGATGGACCGATCACGGCCACGCGCTCTCCGGCGTTCACCACCAGGTCGACGCCGCGCAGAATGTTCACCGGGCCGGCGGCCGAGGGCAGGGTCAGCGTCACCGCGTCGAGCACCAGCGGCGCGGCGGGTTGGGCGTCGTCGGTCATATCGCTTCCTGTAGGGGTGGTCTTGTCCGGCCGGTCGACGACCTACATAGGAAGGCATGACCTCGACCGCACAGCGTTTTCCAGATCGCCGCCGATTTCTGATCGGCCTGGGCCTGCTGACCCAGATCGCCGCCGCGCCGAAGCCGCCGGTCATCACCGTGCTGGGCGATTCCATCACCGCCGGTCTGGGTCTGCCGGCGCGTGACGCCATGCCCGCTCAGCTCCAGGCCGCGTTGGCCCGACGGGGTGTTCCGGCGATCGTTCGAGCGGCCGGCGTTTCGGGCGACACCAGCGGCGGGGGGCTGGCGCGGGTCGGCTTCAGCGTCGCGGGCGACACGCGGCTCTGTATCGTGGCCCTTGGCGGCAACGATCTGCTGCAAGGCGTGGAGCCCGCCCAGACCAAGGCCAATCTGCGCGGGGTTCTCGCCAAGCTGAAGGCGCGGAACATCGGGGCCGTGCTGGTGGGCGTCAGCGCGCCCCCAGCGATCGGCGCGACCTATGCCCGCGAGTTCAACGCTCTCTATCCGAGCCTGGCGCGAGAGTTTTCGGTCCCGCTTTACGCTAACATCCTGGCGGGCGTGGGCGGCAACCCGGCCCTGTTGCAGAAGGACGGTATCCACCCGAACGCCGAGGGCGCTCGGCGGATCGGAGAGGCCCTCGCGCCCGTCGTCGCCAAGGCCTTGAAGGCCCGCGCGGCTTAGAAAGGCGCCACTGGGGTGTCGCGGCCCGCGATCCACGCGATCCGCTCCGCGTCCTAAAGCTTGACGAACGGCGCGAGCAGGCGACCCAGCCGACCGGGCAGGACGATCTGACCGTCGAGCGCGGCCACGCATAGGCACGGCGCGCTGGAGACCACGCGAGGCTGGTGCGTCACATTGGGGTCGGCTTCCTCGAAGTCGCCCCGCGAGAACACGCCATCCTCGGTGGCGTAGGCGCCTTCGATGACGCAGGTCAGCTCCACGCCGCCATGGGTGTGACGGGGCGCCGACTGGCCAGGGGCGATCCGCAGCAGGATCACGCGGCAGTCGCCGTCCCGGGGCCCCAGAACGTCGCGCACGTGAACGCCCGGACCCAGCCAGCGCCAGGTGCCAAGCGCGAAGCCGCGCAGAGGGGCCGGAAGGCTGGGGTCCGCCGTGCGCGGAACGGGCGTAGCAATGTCCGAGGCGTCGTCCAGGCGCGCCATCACGTCATCCAAGGCGTCGGGCTCCAGGCCGCTCGGGGCCAGATCGTCCAGCATCGCGCCGCCGACGGCCTCGCCAAGTTCTGCCCAGGCGCGGGTCTCGGGGCGAAGGGCGAGGTGCGTGGCCACGACCACGGCCTCGGGAACGCTCAGGGTGCCGGCGGCGAAGGCCAGCAGTCGCTCCTCGCTGGGGTGGCGTCTCGCGCTCATGCCGAGGCCCCCGCGTCTCGCTCGATAAAGGCGCGCAGCTTCATCATGCCAAACCGAATCCTGGCCTTGATGGTGCCCAGCGGAACCCCGAGGGTCTGGGAAATCTGGGCGTGGGTCTGTTCTTGGAAAAACGCCATTTCAATTGCTAGGGCTTGTTCAGGGTTCAAGGTCCGCATCGCGGCGCGAATCCTTTGGGCGTCCTCGGCGCCGCACAGGATGGCGTCGGGCTGTTGTGGCTCTTCCATGCCGAAGGTGGGATCCAGCTCGTAAAGGGTCGAAGACCCTCGCCGCAGGTTATCGATCCTAAGGTTCCGAGCGATGGTGAAGATCCAGGCCGCGGCGGAGGCGCGCGCCGGGTCGAACATGTGCGCCTTGCGCCACACCAGCAGCATTGCCTCCTGCGCCAGCTCCTCGGCCGCCGAGGGCGTTGAGCCGCTGCGCATCAGGAGCGTCTTTACGCGCGGGGCGTAGTGCTCGAACAGCTCCGCGAACGCCGCGCGATCGCGCGTCTGGGCGACGCGCGACAGCAGACCATCATAGGCGCGCGCCGAGGACGTCACCGAACGTGCGCCATGGCGTCGAGCTTCCGCGTGTCGATTCGCATACATGACCACTATACGGGCCAAGCCTTGCCCCGGATGGATCCAGGATACGATTTTCACGACGAAATCGTTCCGGGGTGTCCCGTCAAAAGGCGCGGCTGAAAGACGCCGCCCGAGACACATCCGATCGGACGGTCCGCCCGTAGCTCAACAGACGTAAGCCGACACCGCGTTCTGGAGCCGTCGATGCCGAGCCCTTCGTTTTCCCGTCCTCTTTTCCGCCGCCTGTTGGCGGGGCTGGCCGCCGCCGGCCTGGCCTTCGCCGCGCCCGCCCTGGCCTTCGCGACGACCGGGCCAGAGCCGCGCCAGGCGATCGACATCGATCGCTTCATGGGGCGCTGGTACGAGATCGTCCGTACACCCAATGATCGTCAGCGCAATTGCCATGGCGCCTATCAGGTCTGGGCCAAGGCGCCCAAGGACGGGTTTCACATCGATCAGGTCTGTCACGTCGGGGATCGTGACGGCCCGCAGCGTCATGTCGCGACCTCGGCCCGGATCGTCGATCCGACGACCAACGCCAAGTTCGAGGCCAGCTTCTTTGGCGGCCTCATCCGTCGCCAGTACTGGGTGATCGACCACGGCGACAACTACGGCTGGATGATCGCCAGTACCGCCGACGGCAAGTTCGTGGCGCTGTTGGCGCGCACGCCCGGCCTTCCGGCCGCCAAGCTGGCCGCCCTCAAGTCCCGCATCCGCGCCCTCGGCTTCGACAATACGCTCCAGGACGTGGGCCTGGATCGCGCGCCGTGAGAAGCTTGCGGCTGGTTCTGGGCGACCAGCTGAGCAGAAACCTGTCCGCCCTCGAAGGCGTGCGGCCCGGCCACGACGTCGTGCTGATGGTCGAGAGCCGGGTCGAGGCCAGGGCCTGGAAGCATCACAGGCAAAAGCTGGTTCTGGTCTGGTCTGCGATGCGGCAGTTCGCCGAGGGACTGCGGCGCGAAGGCCTGGACGTCCGCTATGTTGGTCTGGACGATCCCGACAACACGGGCTCGATCGAAAGCGAGATCCGCCGCGTCTTGACCGAGGGCGGCTTTGATCGCGTGATCCGAACGGCCTGCGGAAAGTGGGCGCTGGAGGCGCGTCTGTCGGCGCTCGAACTCGGCGTCCCGATCGAGACGCGCGAGGACGACCGCTTCATCTGTTCCCGGGCGGCGTTCGCGGGCTGGGCGGCGAACCGGCGCGAGCTGCGGATGGAGTACTTCTACCGCGAGATGCGCCGTAAGACCGGGCTGTTGATGGACGGCGACCAGCCCGCCGGCGGTCGCTGGAACTTCGACGCCGACAATCGCCGCAAGCTGCCGGCCGGCGTCCGTCCTCCGGATCGGCTGCGCGTGACGCCCAACGCCGTCACGCGCGCGGTGATCGGGCGGGTCAGTGAGGGGTTCGAGGACCATTTCGGCGCCGTCGAGCCTTTTGGCTGGCCGACCAACGCCGAAGAGGCCGAGGCCGTCTTCCAGCATTTCCTGAACGATATGCTGCCCGCGTTCGGCGATTGGCAGGACGCCATGGCCTGGGGGCGTCCTTTCCTCTGGCACGGTCTGATCTCGCCGGCGCTGAACATCGGTCTGCTGGATCCTTTGGATATCTGTCGGCGCGCGGAAGCAGCCTACCGACAAGGGCGCGCGCCCCTGAACGCGGTCGAGGGCTTCATCCGCCAGATCATCGGCTGGCGGGAGTTCGTGCGCGGCGTCTATTGGCTGAAAATGCCCGAATATGGTCGCCTCAACGCCTTGGGCGCGCGCGGCGCGCTGCCCGGCTTCTACTGGTCGGGCCAGACCGACATGGCTTGCGTCGCCGACACCGTGCGTGCGGCGCACGACCACGCCTACGCGCATCACATTCAGCGGCTGATGGTGACGGGCAATCTGGCGATGCTGCTGGGAGTCGATCCCGACGCGGTCGATGACTGGTACATGGTCGTGTTCGCCGACGCCTACGAATGGGTGGAGATGCCCAATACGCGCGGCATGGCCACGTTCGCGGATGGCGGAGTCGTCGGGTCCAAACCCTACGCGGCCAGCGGCGCCTATATCGATCGGATGAGCGACTACTGTCGGGGCTGCCGCTACGACGTCAAGGATCGGCTGGGCGACAACGCTTGCCCGTTCAACGCCCTCTACTGGGACTTCCTCGACCGCAACCTGGCGCGGCTGCGGGGACAGGGGCGTATGATGATGCCCTTGCGGACCTTGGAGACCATGGCCGAGACCGAGCGCCAAGCCTTCCGCCGCAAGGCCGCCCGAACGCGCGAGGCGATGGGGGTGATCGCCGCCAGCGATGCGGCGGCGATCACCTGATCCGAACGGTCAGCGCTGTTCGGCTCGGTTCGTTAGGCCACCGATCCTGGAATCCACCAGAGCCCCGACCGCCGAGGCGGTTCCGCTGGCGAACGCGCCCCAGGCCAGGTCGATCAAGGTGATGCGCCAGGTCCACACGCGCATCACCGCCTGGCACGTGAGGTCGTAAGTCCCATAGGCGACCAGGCCCAGGAACACGCCGGCCGATAGCGCCTTGGTCCAGGACGCGCCCCGCGCCGGCGCGACGCAGAAGCGCGTCAGGCCGGCGACGTACAGCGCGTAGAACAGCATCGCCGGCGCGAGCCGCACGGTCTCGCCCAGGATCGGGTCGAGGGTCGGCCGATAGACGCCAGGCCCCGCCAGCGTCAGAAAGCAGGCGTCCAGCAGCAGGAAGGCCAGAGCCGTCGCGACGTAGGAGACGAGCGTTCTCATGCCTTGGCCGCCGGTCGCAGGCGATAGTGGCTGACGCCCCATTCCTCGCCGCCCGCGTGGCCGAACAGCCCGGCGGTCGACAGGAAGAACAGCCGCCAGCGACGGGTCCACAGCTTGGCGTCCTTGCCATAGACCTCGCGCATCACCTGGCCGATCTCCTCGGCGTGCCGGTCGAAATTGGCCAGCCAGTCCTCGGCCGTCTTGGCGTAGTGCGAGCCGTTCCACACCCAGTCCGCCTCGACGGCGAACAGGTCGTCGAACTGGCGGATCAAGCCGTGGCTAGGCATCACGCCGCCGGTGAAGAAGTGCTGGGCGATCCAGTCGGCCGGATCATTGACGTCGAAGCGGTAGGGGGTCGTCCGGTGGCTGAAGACGTGGATGAACAGGGCGCCTTCGGGCTTCAGCCAGCCGTGGACGCGGGTCAGGAGCTCGCGCCAGTTGGCCATGTGCTCGAACATCTCGACCGAGACCACGCGATCGAACCGCTGGCTCGGCGCGAAATCGTTCATGTCGGCTGTGACGATGGTCAGGTTCGACAGACCCAGCGCTGCGGCGCGGCCCTCGATGAAGGCGCGCTGCGAGGCGGAATTGGAGACGCTGGTGATCCGGGCGTTGGGATAGTGCGCGGCCATCCACAGGCTCAGCGAGCCCCAGCCGCAGCCCAGTTCGAGAATGTCCTGACCGTCTTCGAGGTCGGCGTGGGCGCAGGTGGCGCTGAGCGCCGCGATCTCGGCCTGGGCCAAGGTCTCGTCGCCCCTGGGGTAGAGACAGGACGAGTATTTCAGCCGAGGGCCCAGCACCCGCTCGAAGAAGGCGGCCGGCAGCTCGTAGTGCTGGTCGTTGGCGGCCTTGGTGTGCTCGGCGATGGGACGTCGCGCCATCTCGCGGGCGAATTCGGCGTCGATCTCGGCGGCCGAGCCCTGCAGGCCGCGACGCGCCCCCTCGACGAGGAAGCTGACGGCGGCGCGGCGCAGGGCGTCGGGCAGCGGCGCGCCCTCGAAGGCGTTGATGACGGCGGCGACGGCGCTCATGTGTTGCTCTCCTTGGGCGGGCGGGGAAGGAAGGGGCTGACCCGGGCCTGATAGCGGCGATAGGCTTCGCCCTTCGAGGCGACCATGGCGGCCTCCAGCGGCGGCACGCCCGTACCGAACCGCAGGATGGCGAACATCACGATCGGCGCGATGAGGGACAGCCAGCTCCACGGGTCGGCCAGGTTCAGGGCGATCACCGGATAGGCGATCCAACCGACGAACTCGAACAGGTAGTTGGGGTGCCGCGACCAGGCCCACAGGCCGGTGTCGCAGACCTGGCCCCGATGGGCGGGGTCGGCCTTGAAGCGCTTCATCTGCTCGTCCGCCATGCCTTCTCCGAGGATGGCGCCGAGGAGGATCACGAGGCCCAGCGCGTCGGCGGGGCGAAAATCGGGCGCGGGCTGTCGCGCGGCGAACAGGATGGACACCGCCAAGAGCGCCGTGGCCGGAGCCTGGATCAGCATCAAGCCGACCATCCGCCGGGGAAAGCTGTCGCCCCACTCCTTGCGCAACTGAGCGTAGCGGACGTCCTCGGCCCCCTTGGCCACGCGGATCGCGACATAGGTCCCAAGACGCAGCGACCAGGCGGCGACCAGCGCGGCGATCATCATCTGGCGCCAGCTGGGCCCGCTCGCGCCCGCCATGGGAGCCAGGGCGGCCAGCGCGCAGGTCGCGCCTGTTCCGTAGGTCCAGAACACGTCCGTCCAACCGCCATTGTTGGCCGCGCGCTGAACGAACCAGCCGCAGCTCATGATGGCGAGCATCGCGACCAGGATGGCGGCGAGGAGCGGGATCACCGGTCCGCCTCCGCCAGCCGCGCGCGCATGAAATCGGTGCTGTCCCTCAAAACCGGGGCCAGGAAACGCAACGGCGCGGCGACGGCGCCCATCAGAAGCGCGTGGTCCAGGCCCTTATAGGTCCGGGTTTCGACGATGCCGCCGGCGGCGCCGACCCGCTGGGCCATTCGGGTCGTATTGCCCGGGTCCACCACCTTGTCGCCCGCGTCGGTGACGAGCAGCAGGGGCGGGGACCGGCCGTCGACATGGTTGATCGGCTGGGTGTCGGGACGCTGGCCTTCCGGTCCGAAGATGATCTTCAGCCGGTCGCTGCGCAGCGGCAGAAAGTCATAGGGGCCGGCCAAGCCCACGACGCCCTTCAGGTCGCGCTCGGGCGCCATTCCAACCGCCGCCAGCCAGCGCCGATCCGTCGCCAGGGTCACGGCGTTGTAGGCGCCGGCCGAATGGCCCATCAGGAACAGCTTGTGGGCGTCGCCGCCATAGTCGGCGATGTGCGCCTTGGTCCAGGCGACCGCCGCGGCGCTGTCCTGCACGAACGCGGGCCACCGCGCCTCGGGATAGATCCGATAGTCCGGAACCACGGCGACGAAGCCCTCGCGCGCCAAGGCCGCGCCGGCGAAGGCGTAGTCGTCCTTCTTTCCGGAGTCCCAACCGCCGCCGTAGAAGAACACCACCACCGGGGCGTGACGGTCGGCGCGGGCGTTGCGATAGATGTCCAGCTTGCCGCGTTCGCCGCCGGCATAGGCGATGTCGCGAGTAATGGTCACCCCGCCCCTGGGCTGCAGCGCGTTGACGGTCGCCAGGCCCGAGCAGCCGGTCAAGGCGCTAGCGCTCAGCACGGCGCCCAACACCTTCCATCCTTTCGCGATGGTCATCAAATCCCTCACGACATCGATCGTCTTGGGGAGATACGGCCCGCCTCCCGGCTTGGATGAACAACGTCTCAAAGTTCCGCGCCGACGTCGCGCCCGCTCGGGGCGAGGCGCGAAACCGTAGCGATCACAAGGCCTTCGGGTCGCTCGAAAGCGTGGCCGAATGGGTAGTTGGAAGCGCCATTACTGTAGAGTTTTCAATCTATTACATTTGACATTGGCCGAAACGTCGGTCGGCTCGGCGCCGTTCTTGCCCACGATCCGTCGCATCGTTCGAGGGCGATGCGCTGGCGGATTTCACGCACAATGGGAAACGCCTCTATGGCCAAGCAGGAAGACAACGACGCCAAGCCGGCGTCGAACGCCGCGGCGTCGGGAAGCGACGAAAAGCAGAACCAGGCCTCCGCGACCCAGAGCCCGACCTCGGGCGCCGCATCCACCCAGGCGACGGCGTCCAAGGCGACCGAGGCCGGGGTGACGACGACCGACGGCATCGAGCTGTTGAAGGCCGACCACCGCAAGGTCGAGGCCTTGTTCAAGGACTACGAAAAGGCCGCGCCGGCCCGCAAGACCGCCATCATCCGGGAAGCTTGCGCCGAACTGATCGCGCACACGCGTCTGGAAGAGGAAATCTTCTATCCCGCCTGTCGCGAAGCGGCGTCCGATGACGAGCCGCTGAACGAAGCCCAGGTGGAGCATGACGGGGCCAAGGTCCTGATCGCCGACCTATTGGCCAGCGACGAGGACGATCCGTACCGCGACGCCAAGTTCAAGGTGCTGTCCGAGCAGATCAAGCATCACGTGGCCGAGGAGGAGAAGCCGGGTTCCGGCATCTTCGCCAAGGCCCGGGCGGCCGGCGTCGATGTCGAGGCGCTGGGCCGCGAACTGCGCCAGCGCAAGGAAGCGCTTGCGGCGCGCGGCGGTCGTCCTCGGCCTACGCCCTTGGTGGCGCTTGAGATTTCAGACTTCTCCCAAGGCCAACAACAGGAGGATCCCATGGCCAGACAACAAGGCGGTCGCGACCGCGACGATCAGGGCCGCTTCACCAGCGACGATCGGGGCCGGTCTCGCGGTCGGGACGACGAGGATCGTGGCTACCGGTCGCGCGGACGTGACGACGACGATGGGCGTGGCTGGTACGGCGACTCGGAGGGGCATTCCGAAGCCTCGCGTCGTGGCTGGGCCGCGCGTCGGGGCGGCGAGTCCCGCAGCTTCCGCGACGACGACGATCGCGGCGGTTATCGCTCGCGCTCCAACGAACGCGACCGTGACGAGTACGGACGCTTCGTGAGCGACGATGATCGCGGCGGCTATGGATCGCGGGGGCGCGACCGAGACGAGTACGGCCGGTTCGCCGGCGACGACGATCGTGGAGGCTCGCGCTCTCGTGGCCGTGACGATGAGGGACGCGGCGGCCGCGACCGCGGCCAAGGCGGCTGGTTCGGCGATAGCGAGGGACATTCCCGCGCGGCTCGCCAACGCTGGGAGGACGACGATCGCGGCGGCCGTGGACGCGGAAGCAACGACCGGGACCGCGACGAATATGGCCGGTTCGCCAGCGACGATGATCGCGGCGCGCGCTCGCGCGGCCGTGACGACGATGACGATCGCGGCGGCCGCGGT
>NZ_SZWJ01000050.1:0-30773 GCF_012184455.1 Caulobacter sp. SSI4214
GCGCGGCCTGGACGCGCCCGTCCCCGCGCCGCTGATCGACGCCCTGCGCGCGGCGCACGCGGCGGGCGCGCGGCTGATGTCGATCTGCTCCGGCGTCTTCGTGCTGGCGGCCAGCGGCCTGCTGGACGGCCGGCGGGCCACGACCCACTGGCGCTACGCCCAGGCCCTGCGCGAGCGCCATCCGGCGATCGCGGTCGAGCCGGACGTGCTCTATATCGACGAGGGCGACCTGCTGACCTCGGCCGGCAGCGCGGCGGGCATCGACCTGGGCCTGCATCTGATCCGGCGCGATTTCGGTCCCGAGGCGGCGAACGCCGTGGCCCGCCGGCTGGTCGTGCCGCCGCACCGCGACGGCGGTCAGGCCCAGTTCGTCCAGCGGCCCGTCCCGGTTCCCCACGAGGCGCCGCGCCTGAGCCCCATCCTGGACCGGATGCGCGCCGACCTGGCCGGCGACCATACCCTCAAGGCCCTGGCCAAGGCGGCGGGCATGAGCGAGCGGACCTTCCTGCGGCGGTTCGAGGCGGCCACCGGCGCGACGCCCGCCCGCTGGCTGCTGGCCGAGCGCCTGAACCGGGCGCGGGACCTCCTGGAGACGACCGCCGCCGGCATAGACGACGTGGCGCGGGCCGTCGGCCTGGGCGCGCCGGCGCTACGCCACCACTTCCGGCGTCATTTCGCGACCACGCCCGGCGCTTACCGCGCCCGGTTCGCCCGCGCCTAGAGTAGGCGCCTCAGGCGCCCGCTTTGCGCGCGAAGTCCCAGGCGCCCTTGGCCAGGACCGGCACGCGAGCCTCCATCAGCTGGGCGTGGGCGCTGGCGGCGGTGCCGTCGCGCACCCGTCCGACGATGCCCTGGCAGATGCCGGCCAGTCGGAAGAGGTTGTACGAAAAGTACCAGTCCAGCTCCGGCAAGCCGTCGCGGCCGGTGGCCTTGCAATAGCGCTCGACCGCCTGCGGAATGGTCGGGATGCCGTAGGCCTCCAGGTCCTTGATCTCCGAAAGGCCGCCGCGCTGGTCGGACGGCATCACCCAGTTCATCAGGAAGTAGCTGAAGTCGGCCAGCGGATTGCCCAGGGTCGACAGCTCCCAGTCCAGCACCGCCACCACGCGCGGCTCGGTGGCGTGCAGGATCATGTTGTCGAGGCGGTAGTCGCCATGGACGATCGAGGTCTGGTCGTCGGCCGGCACGGTCCGGGGCAGCCAGTCCATCAGCCGGTCCATCTCCTCGATGGTCTTGGTCTCGGAGGCCTTGTACTGCTTGGTCCAGCGATCGATCTGGCGGGCGAAATAGTTGCCGGGCTTGCCGAAGTCCGACAGGCCGACGGCGGCATAGTCGACATTATGCAGCGCCGCCAGGGTGTCGATCTCGGCCTCGTAGATCGCCCGACGCTCGGCGGGCTGATAGTCCGGCAAGGTCCCGTCCCACAGGATCCGGCCCTCGACATTGTCCATCACGTAAAAGATCGTGCCGATCACGTCCTCGTCCATGCACAGGGCATAGGCCTTGGCGACCGGGAAGCTGGCCTTGTTCAGGCCCGAGATCACCTTGAACTCGCGATCGACGGCGTGGGCGCTGGGCAGCAGCTTGCCCGGCGGCTTGCGGCGCAGGACGTACTTCTTGGCGGGCGTCACCAGTTGGTAGGTCGGGTTGGACTGGCCGCCCTTGAACTGGCGCACCTCCAGCGGGCCGGCATAGCCCTCGACGTTCGCCTCCAGCCAAGCCGCCAGCCTGGTCTCGTCGATCGCGTGGCGCGGGTCGACCGGCTTGGTGCCCGAGTTCATGTCCTGGGCGGACTGTTCGGCGGCGTCCGTCATGGCGCGATCTCCCCAACGCTTGTTTAAACGCGGAGTTTAGAGGGTGAAGCGCCCTAGGCAACCCTCTCGCAACGGAAGAGCGCGGGCTTATTTCGACAGCGCGCGCCAGCCGATGTCGCGGCGATGGAACCCGCCTTCCAGGCCGATGGTCCCCAGCGCCGCATAGGCCGCGTCGCGGGCGTCGCGCAGGGTCGCGCCCCGGGCGCAGACGTTCAGCACCCGGCCGCCCGAGGCGCGCAGGCTCCCCTCGGCGTCGCGCGTCGCGCCCGCGTGGAAGACCACCACCGCGTCTCCGAAATCGGCCTCGGCGCCGGTGATCAGCCCGCCGACGCGGGGCGCGTCCGGATAGCCCTCGGCGGCCAGGACCACGCAGATCGACGCCTCGTCGCGCCACCGGGGGGGCTCGACCGAGGCCAGGTCGCCCCGGGCCGCGGCCAGCAGGATCGGGACGATGTCGCTGGCCAGACGCGGCATCAGGGTCTGGCACTCCGGGTCGCCGAAGCGAGCATTGTATTCCACCAGCTTCGGCCCGGCGGGCGTCAGCATCAGCCCGGCATAGAGCACGCCGACGTAAGGATTGCCCTCGGCGGCCATGCCTCGGACGGTCGGCAGGATCAGCTCGCGCCAGGCCTGGTCGATCAGGGCGGGAGTCAGCGCCGGGGGCGGCGAATAGGCGCCCATGCCGCCGGTATTGGGGCCCTCGTCGCCGTCATAGGCGCGCTTGTGGTCCTGCGCCGCGCCGAAGAACACGGCCGTCTCGCCGTCGCAAATGGCGAACAGCGAGGCCTCCTCGCCGTGCATGAACTCCTCGATCACCACGCGGGCCCCGGCCGTGCCGAAGCGGCCGCCCAGCATGTCGAGCACGGCGGCGTCGGCCTCGGCGCGGCTCGCGGCGATGACCACGCCCTTGCCGGCCGCCAGGCCGTCGGCCTTGATCACGAACGGCGCCGTCAGCGTATCCAGGAACCCGCTGGCCGAGGCCGCGTCCTCGAACACGCCGTAGGCCGCCGTCGGCAGGCCGTGGCGGCGGCAGAAGTCCTTGGTGAAGGCCTTGGAGGTTTCCAGCTGGGCGGCGCGCTGGCTGCCGCCGAAACAGGGGATCCCGACCACGGCCAGCTTGTCGGCCAGGCCGACCTCCAGCGCCGATTCCGGGCCGACCACCACCAGGTCCGCGCCGATCTCCTGGGCCAGGGCCACGAGGCCGTCGGCGTCGGTCGCCTTGACGTTCCTCAGCTCGGCCACCGCTTCGATCCCGGCATTGCCGGGGGCGGCGACGAGGCGGCCGCACAGCGGCGACTGGGCGATCTTCCAGGCCAGGGCGTGCTCGCGCCCGCCGGACCCGACGAGGAGGATGGTCAGCTTTTCCATGAGCGCGGGGTGTGGCGCGCGCGGCGGCGCGGGTCAAGGCCGGACCCGCGCCGCGCCGTCTCAGGCGGCGTACTCTCGGAAGTCCGCGTCGTCCGGGTCCGGTCCGCCCTGGGCCATGTCCAGGGCGAAACCCTTGGCGCGGGCCTGCTGGGCGGCGACGGGCGCGCGGCCGCCCGACTTGCGAGCGGGCTGAGCGGGACGCTTGGCGGGCGGTCGGGCGATGGCGCGGCTGTCGACGCCGTCGATGCGGAAGAAGGCGATGGACGTCCGCAGCTCCTCGGCCTGGGCGGCCAGCTCCTCGGACGTCGCCGACATCTGCTCCGACCCGCTGGCGTTTTGCTGGGTCACCTTGTCCAGCTGCTGCAGGGCTTCGTTGATCTGGCTGGCGCCGACGTCCTGTTCGCGGCAGGCGGCGCTGATCTCGGCGACCAGTTCGGCGGTCTTGCGGATGTCCGGCACCAGATTGGCCAGCATCTCGCCGGCCGACTGCGCGGCCTTGACGGTGTCGGCGGACACCGCGCTGATCTCGGCGGCGGCGGTCTGGCTGCGCTCGGCCAGCTTGCGCACCTCGGAGGCGACGACCGCGAAGCCGCGACCATGCTCGCCGGCCCGCGCCGCCTCGACGGCCGCGTTCAGGGCCAGAAGATCCGTTTGGCGCGCGATTTCCTGAACGATGGTGATCTTCTCGGCGATGGTCCGCATGGCCTCCACCGCCTGGGCGACCGCCTTGCCAGACACCTCGGCGTCCTGCGCGGACTGGCGGGCGATCTTTTCGGTCTGGGCGGCGTTGTCGGCGTTCTGCTTGATGTTGGCGGCCATCTCCTCCATCGAGGCCGAGGCCTCCTCGGCCGAGGCGGCCTGCTCGGTCGCGCCTTGGCTGACCTGCTCCGAGGCCGAGGACAGCTCCTGGCTGCCATCGGAGACATTCTCGGAGGCGACCAGGGCGTCGGACACCACGCCGCGCAGACGGTCGATCATCCGTTGCAGGGCCAGCCCCATGACGTCCTTGTCCGACAGGGGCTTGGCCTGGACGGTCAGGTCGCCTTCCGACACCTTGTCCGCCAGCGCCGCCGTCTGGCGAAGATTGGCGACCATCCCCTTCAACGACTTGCCCAGAATGTCCTTTTCGGACAGCGGCTTGATCTCGACGCTCAGGTCGCCGGCGGCGACTTGGTCGGCCAGGCTGGCCGTGGCGCGGAGATTGGCGGTCATGCGATTGACCGTCTCGACCAGATCCTTGATCTCGTCATTGGTGGTGACGGTCACGGTCTGATCCAGATCGCCCAGGGCCACGGCGTTGGCCAGGCCGCCGATCTGGGCGAAGCCCCGCGCGATGGTCCGGGCGACCCAGACCCCCGCCCCGACCGCCAGCAGAACCGAGACGGCGATCACGCTCATCAGCGTGTTGCGCGACGTGGCGTAGGCTCGGTCGCTTTCGGCGGTGGTCGAGGCCAGCAGCTTCTCGTTGACGTCCGTCAGGGCCTCGACCGTCGCCGTGATGCGATTGGTGATCTGACGCTGGGTGGTCCGCATCTGGACGATCGCCTGGTCGCGCCGCCCCTCCATCATGTCGCGACGCATGGCCTCGTCGATCTCGGCGAAGGTCGCCCAGTCGCTGGCCAGGGCCTCCCATTTCGGCTTGCCAGTGGGCGAGGCGTGTGAAAGGCCCGCTTCGAGCAGCGTGGCGACCTTATGCTTGTTGTCGATCGCCTTGGCGTTCTGGCTCTTCAGCTCCTCGGCGTCATCGGCCAGGGCCATGTTCTTTTGAGCGCGCACCACCTGAAGCAGCGCCATCCCCAGGGCCTGGCTGCGCTGGAGTTGCGCCACCGGTCCCTCGACCATGGCCTTCTGGTCGCTGTTGAGGTCCCCCAACTGGCGCACGCCGAACAAGGTGGCGGCGGCCATCATCAGGATGAGCGCCCCGAAGGTCAGGGCGAGTTTGAGCTTGATCGTCATGCGCATGGAAGGCTCCGGCCCATTATTAACCCTGTTGCAGAAACGAAGAACAGCCGAATGAAGTCCTCGCGACCTCCTAGAGATCGATCTATCCAACATTCGTGCAAAGACACGGGAACGAATTTTCCGTAGCTATGTTTCGCCAGACTTTGAGAAATCTCGATTTCACATCGGAATTTGTTTCTTCCGGTGCACATATCTTCGGAACGACCACTCAAAACAAATCACGTAAAACTGAAGCCGAGAGGGCTATTTACGCGAAAAATACTTGAAGAGGTTCAGCCGCGGACGGTTAACCGGCGGTGAATCAAACAACTCACGGGATAGCGACATTCTGCCTCACCATCCTTGGGCGAAATCGCGTTTTCCTCGCGAGAACGCCTTTCGGTTCGGTGGTCGCGCGCTTCGCGCCAGCACGAAAAACCGCGCGCCGACGAGCGGCGCGCGGTTCAGCCCCGTCGGGGCGTCATTCAAAAATCGATCCGGAGCGCCTTCCGGCGCGGCGGGCGCCGGTCCGCGCGATGCTTTAAGCCGCGTCGAGATCCAGCGAATAGCCCGCCGACCGCACGGTGCGGATCGGGTCGCCATCGGCCGTGCCGTTCAGCGCCTTGCGCAGACGGCCGATGTGCACGTCGACCGTGCGCGCCTCGACATAGACGTCCGAGCCCCAGACCGCGTCCAGCAGCTGCTCGCGGCTGAACACCCGGCCCGGATGCTGCATCAGATAGTCCAGCAGGCGGAACTCGGTCGGACCCAGGTGGATCTCCTTGCCGCCCCGCTTCACGCGGTGGGCCACCCGGTCGATGACGATGTCGCCGACCGTGATGCGGTCGTCGGCCAGGCCCGGACGGATCCGACGCAGCACCGCGCGGACGCGGGCGGTCAGCTCGACCATCGAGAACGGCTTGACGACATAGTCGTCGGCGCCCGTGTCCAGGCCGCGGATGCGGTCGGTTTCCTCGCCGCGCGCCGTCAGCATGATGATCGGCACGTTGCGGGTCTCGGCCCGGCCGCGCAGGCGGCGGCAGACCTCGATCCCCGAGACCTTGGGCAGCATCCAGTCCAGGATGACCAGATCCGGGGCCCGCTCGTTGGCCATGATCAAGGCTTCCTCGCCGTCACCGGCGACGCCGACGCGATAGCCTTCCTTGTCGAGGTTGTAGTGCAGAAGCGTGGCCAGAGCGTCTTCGTCTTCGACCACCAGAACGTAAGGAGTCACTTCAGGCCGCCTCGCGAGGAGTTATTGAGCGATCGCGTCCAGCTTCGGACGCTGCGAAACCAGCTCTTCGCCGGTCAGTTCGAAATGGATGATCTCGGCGATGTTGGTGGCGTGGTCGCCGATGCGCTCGAGGTTCTTGGCCACGAACAGCAGGTGGGCGCACGCGTTGATGGTCCGGGGGTCGGCCATCATGTAGGTCAGCAGTTCGCGGAAGATCGAATTGTAGTGCTCGTCGACCTCCTCGTCGCGCGTCCAAACGCCGATGGCGCGCTGCAGGTCCGAGGTGGTGTAGGCGTCCAGAACGTCCTTCAGACGCCCTTGGACCAGGCGGCCCATGCGCTCGATCGAGCGGGTCAGGGCGGTCATCGGGTCGGCCTCGGTCAGGATCAGCGCCCGCTTGGCGATGTTCTTGGCCATGTCGCCGCAGCGTTCCAGGCTCATCGAGATCTTCAGGGCGGCGACGGCGTGGCGCAGGTCCATGGCCATCGGCTGCCGCAGGGCGATCAGGCGGAACGCCTTGCGCTCGATGTCGGCCTGCAGGGCGTCGAGACGCTCGTCGCCGCCGACCACCGCCTGGGCCAGGGGGCCGTCGCGGCGCGCGATAGCCTCGATGGAGTCGGCGACCTGGGCCTCGGCCAGACCGCCCATGCGCGTGACCTCGGCGGTCAGGTGCGCCAGCTCTTCGCCGTAGGATTTGACGGTATGCTCGGTCATGTTTGCTTCCTCCCGGATCAGCCGAAGCGGCCGGTGATAGGGTACAGGGCGCGCGGACCGCGCCGATTGATGAATATCTCTTCGATCCGGTCGCGCTTGACCAGCTTGGCCAGGAACGCCGCGCCGCCGAGGCGCTCGCCGTCGAACGCGGTCTGGCGGCCGTCCCCGAGAGCGCCGCGACGGGCGCCCATCAAGCCCAGGCTGGAAAACACCAGAACGAGAAACGAAAGCCAGGTCAGCATCGGTTCGGCGAGGGTCCGAAGTCCGCGCCCCACGCGCGTCTTTCCTCGGACCGCTAGTGACAGCCCGGCGCGGACCTTATGCGACGTTTTAATTACAGTTTGACGACACCCTAAATCCTTGGGGTTAACGGCGCCGTCCGCCGGGGAGAGAACTGACCGTTTTCGGATCCTCATTGTCCGAAGGGGCCGGCTGTTCTTGCGCTGATCCCGCCTTCTAGGCCTCGGCGGGCGCGGCCGGCGGCGGGGCGGGCGCGGGCTCCGCGCCGACCTTGGCCATGGGCAGGTAGACGCCGAACGTCGCGCCCTCGCCCTGCACGCTCTCGACCGTCAGGCCGCCCCGGTGGCGATTCATGATGTGCTTGACGATGGCCAGACCCAGACCCGTGCCGGAGCGCTCGCCGCTCTTCTGGCCTTCGACGCGATAGAAGCGCTCGGTGAGGCGCGGCAGGTGCTCGCGCGCCAGGCCAGGCCCCCTGTCGGTGACGCGCAGGACGGCGTAGCGTTCGCCCGCGTCGTGATCCGGCGTCAGCAGCGACAGGCGCGAGGCGGCGGGATCGCGCGCCGCCGCCGCGGCCTCGGCCGACAGTCCCGGGAAGATCTCCACGCGGATGACGCCATGCTCGGGCGTGTACTTGATGGCGTTGTCGACGAGGTTCTGGATCACCTGGATGATCTGATCGCGATCGCCGTCGACCACGGCGCCGCCGCGCGGCGGCAGGACGGGATCGAACGTCACGCCCTTCTCGCGGGCCTGCGGCGCCAGGGCGTCGATCACGTCGATGGCGGCCATGGCCATATCCACCCGGCCCAGAGGCGCGATGTGCTCGTTGAGCTCGATGCGCGACAGGCTCATCAGGTCGTCGATCAGCCGCGACATGCGTTCGGCCTGGGCCAGCATGATGCCCAGGAACTTGTCGCGCGCGCCCGGATCGTCCTTGGCGTGGCCACGGAGGGTTTCAATGAAGCCCGACAGCGAGGCCAGAGGGGTCCGCAGCTCGTGGCTGGCGTTGGCCAGGAAGTCGGCGCGGGTCCGCTCGCTGCGCCGGGCGTCGGTCTCGTCGCGCAGGGCCAGCAGGGCCAGGCGCGAGCGGCCGGGCGCGTCCTTCAGGGGACGCGCGTGGGCCAGCCAGGAGCGTCCCTGCGCCCCGCCGGTCTCGAACTCGACCACGCCCTCGACATTGCCGAACAGAGCCTCGTCGACCGCCTCCAGAACGCGCGGATTGCGGACCGCCGTCACCAGCAGCGCGCCCTGGCGCTGGATCTTGAAGAGATCGCGGGCGGCGGCGTTGGCGAACAGAAAGCGTCGGCCAGTCAGGTCATCGGCTTCCTCGGCCGCGATGACCATCAGCGGATCGGGCAAGCGGTCCAGGATGGCGACGAACGGCGGGCCGCTCTCGGCGGCGACGGCGGGGACCGCGCCGGGAATCGGCGAGGGAACGCGGGCCCGTCGTCTCGGCCGCGACAAGGCCAGCGCCGCCGCGCCCGAGACGACGGCGGCGACCAGGGCGGGCGCGGGCTGGGCCATGCCGACCACGGCCAGGCCCAATATGGCTCCGGGCCCGATCAATACGGGCCAGAACGCGCTCGCGACACGGTGATCGGGGGCGTCCGGGGGCGTCTGCGCCGGCGGCATGTCTGGAACTCACTGTTTCAAGCGAGAGGCGATTCGTAGAACCAGATATGGCGCCCCGCCATGCCATGCGATAGACGGTTGGCGCCTTAGTACGTTTCGCGAGCGGGACTCACCGCAATTTCGCCGCATCGTGACACGCATTAATGGCGCCGGTTCTCATGGGGTTTCGTTCGGAATGCAGCGCAAGGTCCTGGTCGCGACGGTCGCGGCCGCTCCTCTCCTGGCCATGGGTTTCGCCGCGTCGGCGGAGACCCAGGTTACCAACGCGCGCACGACGCCGATCGCGACCAGCACGGCCACGGGCTCGGCGGCGGACGACGTGAAGATCACGTCCAACGGCTCGATCAAGCCGACCACGGCCGGCCCGATCGTCACCCTGGACAGCAACAACCTAGTCACCAACCAGGGCACGCTGTCGACCAACAACCTCGACAACAGCGTCGGCGTCCTGGTGATCGGCGGTCACACCGGCACGGTGACCAACTCGGCCACGATCTCGCTGGGCGAGGACTATACGCCCACCGACACCAACAACGACGGCAACCTGGACGGCCCGTTCGCCCAAGGGACCAACCGGATCGGCATCCAGGTGACCAACGCCGGGACCCATACCGGCGACATCGTCAACGACTCGGCCGGCACGATCACGATCCACGGCAACAACTCGGCCGGGATGCTGATCGGTGGTCCGGTGGTCGGCAACCTGACCAATCTGGGCACGATCAGCGTCACAGGCGACAACGGCTACGGCGTCCGCGTCACGTCGCCGATTACCGGCAAGGTGACGCTGGGCGGCTCGGTCACCGTGCAGGGCGCCAACTCCGTGGCCCAGGCCATCGACGCGAACGTCAACGGCGCCATGGTCCTGCAAGGCTCGGTCAGCGCGACCGGCTATCGCTACACCACCCGCCCGACCACCCTGGACGCCTTGAACAAACTGGGCGCCGACGACCTGCTGCAAGGCGGTCCTGCCGTCCGCGTCGCGGGCAACGTCACGGGCGGCGTCCTGTTGCAAGGCGCCAACTACTCGACCGCCGTCGGCACGGACGGCAACACCACCGTCACCACGGTGACCTCCAGCTCGACGGGCACGTCCAGCATCTCGTCGTTTAGCGGCGCGCCGGCCCTGCTGATCGGCTCGACCAGCCAGAATGTCACCCTGGGCGCGGTCGGCGCCGGCGACCTGGCCTACGGCCTGGTCGCCAAGGGCACGATCACCGGCACGGGCGTCTATAACGGCGTGGCGGCCACCGGCCTGCAGATCGGCGCGGGCGGCGGTTACTCGACCACCCTCACGGGCGGCGCGCGCAACGACGGCCAGATCGCCGCTTCGAGCTATGAAGCCAATTCCACCGCCGTGGACGTCCAGTCGGGCGGAACGATCGGCCAGTTCCTGAACCGCGGCACGATCACCTCGACCTCCGCCTCGTTCGCCGGATCGGGCGTCACGGCCACCGCGCGCGGCCTGGTGCTGGAGTCCGGGGCCAACGTCAACACGCTGAGCAATATCGGCACGATCTCGGCCACCCGCACGGGCGAGACCGGCGACGCGGTTGCGATCCTCGACCAGGCCGGAACGCTGACCAGCATCACCAACACCGGCACGATCAAGGCCGCGGTCACCGCCCCGTCCTTCAAGGCCGACGGCACCGTGCCGAGCCCCGCCGCGACCACCTCGGGCCGGACCATCGCGATGGATCTACGCGCCAACAACCAAGGCGTGACGATCACCCAATCGGGACCGGCCAACTACACCTCGACCACCACCTATCCCAGCACCGACACCACCACCAGTTCGACCAGCACGGCCACGACCGCCGCGCCCAGCATCGTCGGCGACATCCTGCTCGGGAACGGCAACGACACCGTCAACATCTGGAGCGGCACGCTGGTCGGTTCGATCGCGTTCGGCTCGGGCCAGGATCGCCTGTCGATCGACGGCGGTGCCAGCGTCGTGGGCAATCTGACCAACGCCGGCGGCGTCAGCATCTCGGTCGCGAACGGCAGCCTGGGCATCCTGAACACCGACACCCTGCGCGTGAACAGCCTGTCGATGGGCTCCAGCAGCCACCTGCTGTTCTCGGCCGATCCCGCGGCCGGAACCAACACCAAACTGATCGTCTCGGGCCCGGTGAATATCGCCGACGGCGCCGAGTTGGGCATCCGCCTGGCCAATATCGTCAAGGCGCCGACCAGCTTCACGGTCATCCAGGGCAATAACCTGAACATCGGAAATATCGGCACCGGCCTGCTGGCCCAGTCGCCGTACCTGTATGTCGCCAGCAGCCGCGCCGACGCCAACAACGTCTATATCGACGTCCGCCGCCGCACGGCCGCCGAGATCGGCTTCAACCGCGAAGAGACCTCGGCCTATGACGCGGTGTTCGCCGCCCTGGGCGCCGACGGCAAGCTGGCCAACGCCTTCCTGAACCAGAGCACCCGCGACGGCTTCCGCGACCTCTACGATCAGATGCTGCCCGACACGGGCGCGGGGGTGTTCAACGCCCTGCAGGCGGTCAACCAGCAGATCTCGGCCGCCACCATGCAGCGCCCCGATCCGGGCGACCGCTACGGCCCCGACAGCCTGTGGGTCCAGGAAATCAACACCCTGACCCGCCAGGACAACAACGCCGATACGATCGGCTACAAGGCCTCGGCGTTCGGCTTCGTCGCCGGCTACGAAGCCATGGGCGACGCGGGCGGCGCGCTGGGCCTGACCCTGGCCTATGCCAGCATCGAAGAGCACGACAACGTCGCCAAGGTCGGCGAGCACACCAAGGCGTCGTTCGTGCAGGGCGGGGCCTACTGGCGCCGGTCGATCGGCGGCTGGCGGTTCAACGCCGGCGGCGGCGTGGGCTACGGCTTCTTCAACGGTCACCGCAGCTTCATCGCACCGGATCTCAACGGCAACGGCTTCGCCGACGAGAACATCCGCAACAGCGCCGACTGGAACGGCCTGACCGCCAACGCCTTCGCCGGCGCGGCCTACGAGCAGAAGTTCGGGCGCTTCTTCGCCCGTCCCGAAGCGCGCCTCGACTACGTCTATCTGGATGAAGGCAAGCGGGTGGAAGGCGGCGATGTCGCGTTCACCGACGGCGTCGCCGTGGCCAACCCCGCCAACAGCTTCGACCTCACCGTCGACAAGCGCAGCTCCAGTAACCTCAGCGGCGAGCTGGGCGTGGTGCTGGGCGCCGATTTCGGCAAGACCGTCTGGTGGCGTCCGGAAATCCGCGTCGGCTATCGCCAGACCCTGGCGGGCGAGCTGGGCGACACGGTCGCGGCGTTCAAGAACGGCAATCCGTTCACGATCACGCCGATGAACGATCGGAACGGCGCCCTGACCGCCGGCTTCGCCCTGCGGGCCGGCACGCCGATGTCGTATCTGGCGCTGGAAGGCGGCGTCGAGGCCACCAAGAAGCAGCACCGCTACAATCTGCGCTTCGCCGGCCGGGCGATGTTCTAACGGGCTCCGCGCCCGACCAAAGCTTCGAAGAATGGGGAAAAGCCGTCGCGGACGACCGCGGCGGCTTTTTGCCACCAAGAATCAAGCCTTTGATTCTCGGCGAGAATTCCCGCGTCTTCCGCGACGCTCCAGCGTGGCTCCCAGAAAAACTCAAGGTCGGCTTTTCTAAAACTCCATTCCAGAACTAGGAATTATCGTCTTCCCTGACCTGGCAGGTCGGCCCGCCTTGGCGGCGCCGAGAGGGGATAGACATGCGAACCATCCAAACCGCCTTCCGCGCCGCGCTGATCGCCGGCGTTTCGCTGCTGGCCACGGCCGGGGCCGCCGCGGCCCAGACCGCGCCATCGCCCGAGGAGGCCGCCGCCCGCATCGCCGCCCTGGAGGCGCAGCTTCAGGCCCTGCAGCAGCAGGTCAACGACCTGAAGGCCGCCACCGCCGCCAGCCTCAAGGACGTCCGCGCCGCCCAGAGCGCCACCACGGTCAGCGTCGCCGGCGGCAAGCCCAGCATCGCCTCGGGCGACGGCGCCTTCAGCGCCAACATCCACGCGGTGATGCAGCTGGACGCCGCTCAATACTACCAGGACAAGGGCCTGCCCGCCGTGATCGGCAACGGCCGCGACCTGAACAACGGCACCAACTTCCGCCGCGCGCGCCTGGGCGTCGACGGCAAGCTCTACAAGAACTTCGAGTACAGCGTCCTGCTGGACTTCGGCGGGGCCGGGACCGACGGGTCGGGCACGTTGCAGGAGCTTTGGCTCCAGTATAACTACGCCCCGTTCAAGGTCCGGGTCGGGGCCTTCGCGCCCAATGTCGGCCTCGAGGACGTGGCCTCGACGAACGGCTCGCTGTTCCCCGAACGCCCCTCGCCCACCGAGCTGTCGCGCGGCCTGGCCGCCGCCGACAAGCGGATCGGCCTGCAGGGCCAGGTGGTGGGCGAGCGGTATCTGCTTTCGGCGGCCGTCACCGGCGCCAAGGCCGGCGATCCCCAGACCTTCGACGAGCAGATCGGCTATGTGGCTCGGGCGGTCTATGTGCCGTTCAAGGGCTATGACTGGCTGGTCCATGTCGGCGTCAACGCCAGCAAGGTGGTCACGCCGGCCCAGACCGCGATCGGCGGCGCCTATCCGGTCACGCTGTCCGACCGTCCGGAACTGCGGGTGGACGGCGCGCAGCTGATCAGCACCGGGGCGATCGACGCGACCGGCGCCCGCCACTTCGGTGGCGAGCTGGCCTTCCAGAAGAAGAACCTGCTGATCCAGGGCGAGTATTTCGACCTGGCCATCGACCGCCGCAACGCCGGCGCCGGCGTGACGAACCCGAAGTTCAAGGCCTGGTACGTCGAGGGCGGCCTGGTGCTGACCGGCGAGGCGCGCAAGTACAGCCCGAGCAACTTCGCCTTCGACGGCCCGGCGATCGACAAGCCCTTCGATCCCAAGAAGGGCCAGTGGGGCGCCTTCGAACTGGCGGCGCGCTATTCCGTCTCCGACCTGAACTATCACGAGAACGCCGTGCTGGCCGCCGACCGCGTCCGGGGCGGCGAACAGAAGATCTCCAGCGTGGGGATCAACTGGTTCCCGAACACGGTCACCAAGTTCTCGCTCGACTATCTGGACGTCTCGATCAACCGTCTGGATCCGGCCGGCGGCGCCACGCCGCTCAGCCAAGACTACCATGTGATCAACCTGCGCAGCCAATACGCGTTCTAGACCGTAACGCCGCCCGACCCGTCCCCCAGAAAGGATCGTCCCATGAGCGACACTCTCAAGGTTCCGACCCGCCGCGGTCTGCTGGCCGCCGCCGGCGCCGGCGCGGCGGCCCTGGCGAGCCCCGCCCTTCTGGCGGGCCAGGCCCACGCCCAGGCCAACAAGCCGATCACCCTGCTGAACGTCAGCTACGACCCGACGCGCGAGCTCTACAAGGATATCAACGCCGCCTACGCCAAGTACTGGAAGGAAAAGGTCGGCCAAACCCTGGTGATCAACCAGAGCCATGGCGGCTCGGGCAAGCAGGCCCGCTCGGTGATCGACGGCCTGCAGGCCGACGTCGTCACGCTGGCGCTGGCCTATGACATCGACGAGATCGCGGCCAAGGCCAAGCTACTGCCGGCCAACTGGCAGTCGCGCCTGCCGCAGAACTCGACCCCTTACACCTCGACGATCGTGTTCCTGGTCCGCAAGGGCAATCCCTGGAAGATCAAGGACTGGCCGGACCTGATCAAGCCGGGCATCGACGTGATCACCCCCAACCCGAAGACCTCTGGCGGCGCTCGTTGGAACTATCTGGCCGCCTGGGCCTGGGCCCTGAAGCAGCCGGGCGGAAGCCCCGCCAAGGCCGAGGCCTATCTGAAGGCCCTGTTCGAGCACGTGCCCGTGCTGGACACAGGGGCGCGGGGCGCGACCACCAGCTTCACCCAGCGTGGTCTGGGCGACGTGCTGCTGGCCTGGGAGAACGAGGCCTACCTCGCCCAGGAGGAGCTGCCGGGCAAGTTCGACATCGTCTATCCCAGCCTGTCGATCCTGGCCGAGCCGCCGGTGGCCCTGGTCGACAAGAACGTCGACCGTCACAAGACCCGGACCATCGCCGAGGGCTATCTGAACTTCCTGTACAGCCCGCTGGCCCAGGAGATCATCGCCAAGAACCACTATCGCCCGCGCAACCCGCAGGTCGCGGCCAAGTACGCCGCCAGATTCAAGTCGATTCCGCTGGTGACAATCGACGACACCTTCGGCGGCTGGAAGAAGGCCCAGGCCACGCACTTCGCCGACGGCGGCGTGTTCGACCGCATCTACCAGCCCAAATAGTCAGCCTTCGAGGGGCCTCCGGACCGGGAAGCCTGGAGATCCCTCGGACAGCGCGGCGGGCTCGCCTCCCCGTTTCCGCCGCGTCGATGGCGGGAGTCCTGGCTGGACTCCCGCCGTTTTCGCGTGTGCGCTATGTTGGGAACTCGACATCTTGGCCATACGTTCAGCGTCCACGGGGTGGTGGGAGCCAGGCTTTGAACGACTACGAGGAATCACGGCGGGCCGGGGCTCGACTGGCCGCCGAGCATAATATCGACGATCCCTTCGCGGCGGCGATCCGCGCCACGCGCATGGCGATGATCGTCACCGACCCCTCTCAGGCCGAGAACCCGATCATCTTCGCCAACGACGCCTTTCTCAGGCTGACCGGCTATGGCCGCGACGAAGTCATCGGGCGCAATTGCCGCTTCCTGCAAGGTCCGAACACCGATCCGAAGGCGATCGAGACGCTGCGCGCGGCGGTCGCCGCCGGCGAGGACGCCTCGGTCGACCTGCTGAACTACCGCAAGGACGGCTCGACCTTCTGGAACGCGCTCTATCTTTCGCCGGTGCGCAACGACGCCGGCGACATCGTTTATTTCTTCGGCTCCCAGCTGGACGTCAGCGACCGGAAGGTCGTCGAGCTTCGGGCCCGCGACCGCAGCGACGACCTGCGGCACGAGGTCGAGGCGCGCACGCGCGAACTGACCCAGGCCCTGGAGCAGAAGACCGTGCTGCTGCACGAGGTCGACCACCGGGTGAAGAACAACCTGCAGCTCATCTCCAGCCTGCTGCTGCTGCAGAACCGCCGCGTCGCCGACCCCAACGTCAAGGCCTCGCTGAAGGGCATGCTGGGCCGCGTCAACGCCATCGCCACGGTTCATCGCCGTCTCTTCCAGAGCGAGGACGTCGAGCGCTTCGACGTCTCGGCGTTCATCCGCGACCTGGTCGCCGACCTGATGGGCTCCATCCAGCGCGACGACATCGAGATGCAATTGGACCTGGAGCGGGTGGACATCCCCGCCGCCAAGGCCGCGCCCCTGGCGTTGGTCGTCAATGAGCTGCTGACCAACGCCCTGCGCCACGGCTTTCCGGAGGGACGCGGCGGCCGGATCTTCGTCGGCGTTCGTCGCGAAAACGGCGACTTCCGGATCGAAATCACCGACGACGGCGTTGGAATCGATAAGACATCGCCCGTTTCCGGGTTCGGCCTGACCATCGTCCAACTGCTGTGCCAGCAACTGAAGGCGCGCGGCGAGACGACGGACGCGGAACCGGGAACGCGTGTCGTCGTTCTGCTGCCCGTGAATGGGGCGCACTGACCAGGATAGGCGTTAGGATGAGCGGCAAGGCGCTCGATGTTCTGATTGTCGAGGACGAGATGCTCCTGGCGATCGAACTCGAATATCTGGTCGAGGAGGTGGGTTGCCACGCCCTCGGCTGCGCCATGAGCGCCGACGAGGCGGTCGATCTCGCCGCGAGGCTGCGTCCCGACCTCGCTTTGATCGACGTCCACCTCAGCGACGGCCCCACCGGCATCGACGTCGCGCGCCGGATCCACGAGGACTGCGGCGGGACCGCGCTGTTCATGACCGCCAACGTCAAGCGCCTTCCGGAAGACTTCGCCGGGGCGTGCGGCGTGATCGGCAAGCCCTGTTCCGAGCACGGCGTGAAGACCGCCCTGGCCTATCTGGCGTGCTGCCTGACGGAAGGCCGGGCGCCGGGCCTGCCGCCTGTCGGCCTGACCCTGGCCCCGCGCTACGCCCAACTGTGGGGTCTCGACCAGCCTCTGTCGAAGAGCGCATGACGCTCTCGGCGCCCGCCGTGATCGGAACCCTCGCGGCCCTGCTGTCGATCACCAGTTTCGCGCCGCAGATCGCCAAAATTCATCGCGAGAAGGACGCCTCGTCCGTCTCGCTGCGCACCTATCTGGTGACGGTGACCGGCTTTACCTGCTGGATCGTCTACGGACTTTTGATCCAGGCTTGGCCGGTGGTGGCGTCGAACATCGCCAGCCTGGCGATGTCGGCGACGGTGCTGGTCATGAAATGGCGGCTCGACCGCGCCGGCTGAACCCCCTTTTAGGTGACAGGGGGGACGGGGTCCGCTATCGAGGCCGCCGCCTATTTCGCATCCCAATTCTTGCCTGAGGGACCGAGCCCTTGACCGAAGTCGCCGAGGAAGCCGGCTGGGCCACCGCCAAGACCCTGGCCGAGGCCCTGCCCTACATCCAGATCTACGACCGCGAAACGGTCGTGATCAAATACGGCGGCCACGCCATGGGCCAGGAGGACGTGGCCAAGGTCTTCGCCGCCGACGCGGTGCTGCTGAAGCTGCTGGGCGTCCACCCGGTGGTCGTGCACGGCGGCGGTCCGCAGATCAGCCGGATGCTGGACAAGGCCGGGGTCAAGTCGACCTTCGTCGACGGCCTGCGCGTCACCGACGAGGCCACCATGGAGGTGGCCGAGATGGTCCTCTCCGGCGCGATCAACAAGGAAATCGCCAACTGGATCACCCAGGCCGGCGCCGAGGCCGACGTGCGCGGCGTGGGCCTGTCGGGCAAGGACGCCCGCCTGATCACCGCCGAGAAGGTGACGCGCACCAAGAAGGATCCGGACAGCAACATCGAACAGGTCGTCGACCTGGGCTTCGTGGGCGAGCCGACCAAGGTCGACCCGCAGCTGATCGAGGCCCTGATCCGCTCGGAGCTCGACTACATCCCCGTGGTCGCGCCGATCGGCGTCTCGTCGCAGGGCGAGACCTTCAACATCAACGCCGACACCGTGGCCGGCGCGCTGGCCGGCGCGCTGAAGGCCAAGCGGATGCTGATGCTGACCGACATCAAGGGCGTGCTCGACGGCGAAGGCGAGCTGATCCGCGAGATGACCGTCGATCAGGCCCGCGCGCTGATCGCCACGGGCGTGGCCACCGGGGGCATGATCCCCAAGCTGGAGAACGCGATCCACGCGATCGAGGCCGGGGTCGAGGCCGTCGTCATCCTGGACGGCCGCCGTCCGCACGCGATGCTGGTCGAGCTGTTCAGCGAGCACGGCGCGGGCACGCTGATCTCTCGATGATCCGCCCCGCCGCCGCGCGAGGGAAGAGACACTGATGTCGGCCGACCTTTCCCACGTCGACACCTGGCTGTTCGACCTCGACAACACGCTCTACCCGCTGGAAAGCCAGTTCATGCTGCTGATCGAACAGCGCATGACCGACTTCGTGGCGCGCAAGACCGGCCTGCCCCGCGACGAGGCCCGCGCGCTGCAGCATGAATACTTCAAGGCGCACGGCACCACCCTGGCCGGCCTGATGACCCACCATGGCATCGAGCCGAAGGCGTTCCTCGACGAAGTGCACGACGTCTCGATGGACCGGCTGACGCCGGAGCCGGCGCTGCGCGCGGCGATCGCGCGCCTGCCGGGCCGGCGGCTGATCTTCACCAACGGCTCGCTGGGCCACGCCGAGCGCGTTCTGACCCACCTGAACCTGCGCGACCTGTTCTCGGACGTGTTCGCGATCGAGACGGCCGACTATGTGCCCAAGCCGGCGCTGGCGACCTTCGACAAGATCTGCAAGCTGCACGCGATCGATCCGCCGATGACGGCCTTCTTCGAGGACAGCGAGAAGAACCTCGTCCCCGCCGCGCGGCTGGGCATGACCACGGTCCTGGTCGGCGCCCACGCGGCCGCCTCGACCTCCGAACACGTCCATCATCGCACCCACGACCTCGCCGCGTTCCTGGACGCGGCCCGCCTGCAAGGAAGCCCGCCATGACCACCGTCAGCCTTTCGGACCTCCAGACCGAGATCGAAGCCGCCTGGGAAGCCCGCGCCGAGGTCTCAGCCGCCACCACCGGCCCGGTCCGCACCGCCGTCGACGAGGCCCTGCTGCTGCTCGACAGCGGCAAGGCCCGCGTCTCGGAGAAGATCGACGGCGAATGGGTCACGCACCAGTGGCTGAAGAAGGCCGTGCTGCTGTCGTTCCGCCTGAACCCCAACACCGTCATGCGCGCCGGCACGCTGGGCGGCGGCGTCGGTCCCTGGTGGGACAAGGTGCCGAACAAGTTCGACGGCTGGGACGCCCCGCAGTTCGAGGCCGGCGGCTTCCGCGCGGTGCCCGGCGCCATCGTCCGCCGCGGCGCCCACATCGGCAAGAACGTGATCCTGATGCCCTCGTTCGTGAATATCGGCGGCTATGTCGACGAAGGCACGATGGTCGACACCTGGGTGACGGTCGGCTCGTGCGCCCAAATCGGCAAGAACGTCCACCTGTCGGGCGGCGTCGGCATCGGCGGCGTTCTAGAGCCCCTGCAGGCCAATCCGACCATCATCGAGGACGACTGCTTCATCGGCGCCCGCTCGGAAGTGGTCGAGGGCGTGGTCGTCGGCCAGGGCAGCGTGCTGTCGATGGGCGTGTTCATCAGCGCCTCGACCAAGATCGTCGACCGCAAGACCGGCGCCGTGCACATCGGCAAGGTGCCGCCCTACAGCGTCGTGGTCCCCGGCAGCCTGCCCGACCCGCACGGCGGCCCCAGCCTGTACTGCGCCGTGATCGTCAAGACGGTCGACGCCCAGACGCGGTCGAAGACCAGCATCAACGACCTGCTGCGGGACTAGGCGGCTCCAGATCCTCCCCCGCGATGCGGGGGAGGTGTCGGCGGAGCCGACGGAGGGGGCGATCTGGAAATCGGCCGAGCCGGCCCCCACCGGCCCGCTGGGCCACCTCCCCCGCATCGCGGGGGAGGATCTGACTTCCCTACTTCGTCGCCTCGTTCAGCTGCTTCTTGCTCTCCGCCGCGCCCTTCTTGGCGTCGCGCTTGAGGTCGGCGCCGGCTTCCTTGGCCTTGTCGCCGGCCTTTTCGCCGAGGTCCTGGGCCTTGTCGGTGGCTTCGCCGGCGGCTTCCTTCAGGTCGGCGGCGGTGTCCTTGGCGCTTTCCTTGATCGCCGCGCCAGCTTCCTTGACGTCCGGATCGTTGGCGATGGTGTGGGCGGCGTCCTTGATGTCGGAGGCGGCGGCCTTGGCGCCGTCCTTGACCTTGTCGGCGTGCTCCTGCGAGCAGGCGCCCAGCGCGAGGGCCACGGCGCAGGCGGCGAAGAACGGAATGGAACGCATGGTCTGGCTCCCTGATGAGTCGGCTTCTTAACGAAGCGTCCACGGCCCAGGTTCCGACTCGGCTTTGCGCGAAGCCGCCAAGGCGTCTAAACCCCCGCCATGCGCATCGCCTTCCTCGGCACCCCCGACTTCGCCGTCACCTGCCTGGCCGAACTGGTCGCCTCCGGCCACGAGATCGCCTGTGTCTATTCGCAGCCGCCAGCCCCGCGCGGGCGCGGTCAGGACTTGAAGCCCTCGCCGGTCCACGCCTTCGCCGAAGGCCTGGGCGTGCCGGTCCGCACGCCGGTCTCGATGAAGACCGCCGAAGAGATCGAGGCGTTCAAGGCGCTCGATCTGGACGCCGCCGTCGTCGTCGCCTTCGGCCAGATCCTGGTCCGGGACGTGCTCGACGCGCCTGTCCATGGCTGCTTCAACCTGCACGCCAGCCTTCTGCCGCGCTGGCGCGGCGCCGCCCCGATCCAGCGGGCGATCATGGCCGGCGACCCGGTCACGGGCGTCCAGGTCATGCGGATGAGCGAGGGTCTGGACGAGGGGCCGATCCTGATGTCCGAGCAGGTCGTCATCGCCGCCGACGACACCGCCGCCACCCTGCATGACAAGCTGGCCGCCGTCGGCGCGCGCCTGCTGCCGGTCGCCCTGGCCGCCATCGAACGCGGCGCGGCGCGCGAGACGCCCCAGGCCGAAGCGGGCGTGACCTACGCCAAGAAGATCAAGTCGGCCGAGGCCCGCATCGACTGGACCCGTCCGGCCGCCGAGGTCGACCGCCACATTCGCGGCCTGTCGCCGTTCCCCGGGGCCTGGTTCGAGGCGCCGTCGGAAAGGGGTCTCGTCCGCGTGAAGGCCCTGTTATCGCGGGTCGAGGACGCCGAAGGCCCGCCCGGCCAGGCCCTGGACGACGCCCTGCTGATCGCCTGCGGAGACGGCGCGGTGCGCCTGCTGAAGGCCCAGCGCGAGGGCAAGGGCGCCCAGGACGCCGAGGTCTTCACGCGCGGCTTCCCGATCCCGGCCGGGACGATCCTGGCCTGATGCCCCGCTACCGCCTCCTCGTCGAGTATGACGGCCGCCCCTATGCCGGCTTCCAGGCGCAGGCCGCGCTGCCGTCGGTGCAGGGCGCGATCGAGGCGGCGGTGAAGGCCTTCAGCGGCCAGGACGTGCGCATCGCCGCCGCCGGCCGCACCGACACCGGCGTCCACGCGACCGGCCAGGTCGTGCATGTGGACCTGGAGAAGGACTGGCCGGCCCAGACCGTGTTCAACGCCCTGAACGCCCACCTGACCCGCGAGGCGGTCTCGATCCTGTCGGCCGAGGTCGCCGAGGACGGCTGGCACGCCCGGTTCTCGGCCAACGAGCGCCGCTATCTCTACCGGATCCTGAACCGCCGCGCGCCGCCCGCCCTGGACAAGGGCAAGGTCTGGCACATGAAGAAGGATCTCGACCACGAGGCCATGCACGCCGCCGCCCAGCACCTGGTCGGCCTGCACGACTTCACGACCTTCCGCGACATGCACTGCCAGTCCAAGAGCCCGGTGAAGACGCTGGACGTCGCCCGCGTGCGCCGGGTCGGCGAGGAGATCCATCTGGATTTCGAGGCGCGCTCCTTCCTGCACCGCCAGGTCCGCTCGATGACGGGGACGCTGGTCGAGGTCGGGGCGGGCCGCTGGACGCCGGACGACGTCAAGGCCGCCCTGGAGGCGAAGGACCGGCGTGAGTGCGGGCCCGTGGCGCCGGCGGATGGGCTCTATCTAGTGGGCGTGGGGTACGGTCCGCTCGCGTCCTGACGGTTCAATCGAGCAACCAACGCCCACCGAGCCACGTCACGCGCCGGCAGCGCCAGGGATCAACGTCGCTCTCGGCGATGGTCGCCGCGCTCCAGCTGGTGGGCCAGACGCCGGGCTTAGACGCACAGACAAAATAGGTTTTGTCGGCGGTCACGAAAGCCTGAACGGCCTGGGAGCGACGATCGGCGGGTAAGTCCGCCCTCAGTTGGGCATGCACGGCTTTCGCAATCAAGGGTGACGCCGGATACAGCGGCTCATGATTCCAGAGCAAACCCTGAGCGCTGGGCCGCCGACGCATCACCGTTTCGATCACCGCGCCCCTGAGCACCGCACCGTTGTCCAGACAAGCCTCGCGCAAACAGGTCGGATCGAAGCTTGCTGTAAAGATGATGTCAGAATAGCGGATCGGTCGGTCTAGCGATGGCTGGTCGCGGGCGAAGCCGATGGCCAAGCACTGGTCGCGTTTGACCGTCGCAGGCGTCGCCTCGGTTGGACAGACCGCACACATCATGCCCCAGCAGGCGTCGACCTGTCCCGCAAGCCTGACCTGGGCGCCCGCATATTTGTCGGGCGCCGCGACCAGCTGTTCCAAAGTCACGGTCACCGGGGCGACCTGAGCAGCCAGAACTAATGCTGCGATCAAGACAGCCTCCTTTTCCGAAAAGAGTGGCCACCGGCCATGCTCAACGTCAAGGCGATCACAGCACCGAGCAATTGGTGATCTGGCTGAAAGCCTCCAGCGCCGCCGTGCCGACGACCGACGTTCCGAACCGGTCGAGCTCTGGCGACCACACCGCCACCGTCGCCTTGCCCGGGATCACCGCCACGACGCCGCCGCCGACGCCGCTCTTGGCGGGCAGGCCGACGCGGTAGGCGAAGTTGCCGACGCTGTCATAGATGCCGCAGGTCAGCAGCAGGGCGTTCAGCCGCCGGGTCAGGCGCTCGGGGAAGATCGTCTCCTGCGCCACCGGCGAGAAGCCGCCCGCCGCCAGGGGCAGGAAGGCCCGGGCCAGCTGGCGACAGCTCATGGTCAGGGCGCATTGGCGGCAATAGGCGGCGACCACCGCCTCGGGGTCGTGCTCGATCGTGCCCTGGCCGCGCATCAGGCTGGCGATGGCGCGGTTCTGCCAGGCGTTGGCCAGTTCCGACGCGGCCACCGTCGGATCGATCTCCAGCCGCTCGCCGCAGAGAAAGCCGGCGAAGTCGCGGACCAGGGCGGCCGGATCCTTCGTCACCTTCATCAGCACGTCGACGACCGCCATGGCGCCGGCGTTGATGAACGGATTGCGCGGCACGCCGTCCTCGGCCTCCAGCAGCGACAGATGGTTGAACGGCGTCCCCGACGGCTCCTTGCCGACCCGCGTCCAGATCTCGTCGCCGATGCGGTTCAAGGCCAGGCCCAGCGCGAAGACCTTGGTGATGCTCTGGACCGAGAAGCCCTCGTCGGCGTCGCCGATGACGTGCTCGCCGCCGTCGACCGTCCGCACCGCCATGCCGAACTTGCCGCCCGGCACGGCGGCCAGGGACGGGATGTAGTCGGCCGGCCGCCCCTTGCCGAAGTGCGGCTTCACCAGAACGGCCACCTCGGCCAGCACATCGGGGATTGAAAGCGCTTTCATCCGACCCGCCCCCTCAGACCCTTACGGCCACCAGCACCGCCCCGGCGGCGATCAGGGCCACGCCCAGCCAGTTCGCCGGCGACAGCTTCTCGCCGAGGAAGACCGCCGCGATGATCGCCACGAACACGACGCTGAGCTTGTCGATCGGCGCGACCTTGGCCGCCTCGCCGATCTTGAGGGCGCGGAAATAGCAGAGCCACGAGGCCCCGGTGGCCAGGCCCGACAGCACCAGGAACAGCCAGGACCGCCGGCCGATCTCGCCCGCCCCGCGCCACTCGCCCGACACCGTGACGATCAAGGCCGCGAAGGCCAGGATCACCACCGTCCTCACCAGGGTGGCGAGGTTCGAGCCGACGCCCTCGACGCCGATCTTGGCCAGGATCGCGGTCAGGGCCGCGAAGACCGCCGAGGCCAGGGCCCAGAAGGGCCAGCTCGCCAGGACGGCCCGTCCCATCAGGCGAAGGCCGCGAAATAGCGGTTGATCAGCGCCTCGTAGGCGACCGCCAGCTGGCGGATCTCCTCGACCGGAACCCGCTCGTCGACCTGGTGCATGGTCGAGCCGACCAGACCGAACTCGACGACGGGGCATAGGGCGCGGATGAAGCGGGCGTCGCTGGTGCCGCCGGTCGTCGACAGCTCCGGCGCGCGGCCCGTGGCGTCGGCGACGGCCGCGACGATGACGTCGGTGAAGGCGCCCGGCTCGGTCAGGAAGGCCTCCCCGCTGATCTTGCTCAAGACCTCGACGCGGCCCGAGAAGCCTTCCGCCGCCGCGCGGCATTCGGCCTCGATCCAGGCGGCCAGGTCCTTGCCCTTGTGGGCCGGGTTGAAGCGGATATTGAGGCGCGCCTTGGCGGAGGCGGGGATGACGTTGGTGGCGGCGTTGCCGACGTCGATCGTGGTCACCTCCAGGTTCGACGGCTGGAAACCGGTATAACCCTCGTCCAGCACCCGGCTCTGCAGCCGCGACAGGATGTCGACCAGCACCGGGATCGGATTGGCGGCGCGATGCGGATAGGCCACGTGGCCTTGGCGGCCGTCCACGGCGATCCAGGCGTTGATGCTGCCGCGCCGGCCGATCTTGACCATGTCGCCCAACAGGTTCGCCGAGGTCGGCTCGCCGACGATGCAGTGGTCGATGATCTCGCCCTCGGCGGCCAGGGCCTCGACCACCTTGACCGTGCCGTCCTCGGCCACGCCCTCCTCGTCGCCGGTGATCAGGAAGCTGATCGATCCCGGATGCGCGGGGATCTTGGCCACGGCGGCGACGAAGGCGGCGATCGCCGACTTCATGTCGACCGCGCCCCGGCCATAGAGGATCCCGTCCTTGATCTCGGCCTCGAACGGACCGGCGGTCCAGGCCGCGTCGTCGCCGACCGGCACCACGTCGGTATGGCCCGCGAAGCACAGGTTCGGCCGCGCCGTCCCGCGTCGGGCGTAGAGGTTCTCGATCTCGCCGAACTTCATCCGGCGGCAGGCAAAGCCCAGGGCTTCCAGCTGGCGTTGCAGCGTGTCCATCGCGCCCGCGTCGGCCGGCGTCACCGAAGGCCGACGGATCAGGGCCTGGGCGAGCGCGACGGGGTCGAGATTGGCGGGATCGATGCTGACAGTGGCGGGCGCGGGACTGGTCATGATCCTGGCTTTAGGCTTCCCTCCCGCCCGACGCAACGCAGAGCCGCCCCATGCCCAAGATCGACCTCTCCGCCGCCCCGACCCGGATCGGCACGGCCTATCCTGCACCGTTCAACGAACCTTGCCGCCAGCGCCATCGGATCAAGCTGGGCGACGCCGTCGGGCTCGATCAGTTCGGCGTCAACCTGCTGCGCCTGGCGCCCGGCGTCTGGTCCAGCCAGCGCCACTGGCACACGGCCGAGGACGAGTTCACCTGGGTGGTCGAGGGCGAGGTCGTCTTGGTCGAGAATGACGGCGAGACGGTGCTGCGGGCCGGCGACTGCGCGGGCTTCAAGGCCGGAGTGGCCAATGGGCACTGTTTCCAGAACCGCTCCGACCAGGACGCCCTGCTGCTGGAGATCGGCTCGCGGCGGCCGGACCAGGACGGCTGCGACTATCCGGATATCGATCTGGTTCTGCGGGATGGGGAGACGGTCTACCGGCGGCGCGACGGGACGCCCTACGACAGCGAAACCGGCCGGACGCGCTAGCCGTTCGACACGCCTTCGAATACCGACAACTGGCTTACGAAGGCGCGCTGGAACGCCGGCCGCGCGTCATAGGGCTGGCCGACCTCCTCCAGCGCCCAGCGCACCGACGGAGACGAACCGGCGTTCTTTCTGGAACCTTCACCATGCGGAGCGGTTACCGGTCACGCAGAGCCGTTTCGGGGATTTAAATGAGGACTTTGTTGTGCGTGGCGACCCTGGGCGCCGCCTGTCTTTCACCGATGGTCGCGATCGCCGAGGAGTCCGACTTCGATCCCGCGACGATCGACCTGGCCAAGCTGATCGAGTGCCGCACCTATCAGCCCGCGCAATATAACGCCCTGGCCTTCTGGATCGCGGGAGACGACAGTCGGGCCGCGCTGACGAGGTTTGGACTGTCGGAAACCGAGTCCGCCAATCCCATGCTCAGGATCTTCACGCTGAAGGCGCCGCTGACCGTGTTCGATCGCCAGACGCGGCAGATAGCCTTCGCGAGCTCGGGTCCCCTGGCCATCCTCGACGAAGCCGATCCGCATCCGCTGGCCAAATCCCTGGACGTCAAGGCGACTGTCGACACGCCAAGTAAGTTCCTCGGCGAGCGCGAGATCTCCGCCGTATCCGAGCGGGACGACAAGACCGGCATGACCTTCAAGACGCGGGTCGCGCTGAACGTCTCGACGGTCGCCTCCCATCCGGGCAAGACCCTGGCCGGCTGCAGCTACCGCATCGACCTCGCGGGCTGACGCCATGCGAAGCCAACACCTCATCGGCGGGCTGGCCGCCGCCGTCCTGCTGGCGGGCGGCGTGGCCCAAGCCCAGGATCTCTATGTCGGTACGGTCGCGCTCGAGAAGGGCGCGGTCGTTCTGACCCGCTGCGACCTCGTCCAGAACCGCTATGTGCTGCGGGACCGCAAAGGCGAGCGCGCGCAGCCTGTCGCCGGACTGCGCCAGAGGCTGAAGACGCTGAAGGCGCCGGTCTATGTCGAGGTGATCGGCGACTATGCCGAGCAGGGCGAGGACCACGTCCTGGACGTCATCGGCCTTGAGAACCTCAAGGCCGGAAAGTCCTGTCATCTATCGGACGCTCTAGGCGGCCGTTAGGCCGCCCGGCGGGCCTTCTTCACCTTGGTGATCGCCCGGTCGCGGCGCAGGCGCGAGAGGTGGTCGATGAAGAGGACGCCTTCCAGGTGATCCATCTCGTGCTGGATGCAGACGGCGTAGAGGCCCTCGGCCTCCTCGACGACGGTCTCGCCCTGATAGTTCATGTAGCGGATCGTCACCTTCGACGGGCGCTCGACCTCGTCGAAATATTCCGGCACCGACAGGCAGCCTTCCTCGTAGCCCAGCACCTCTTCCGAGCGCGACAGGATCTCGGGATTGACGAAGTAGCGCGGGGCCGGCTCCTCGCCCTCGCGGGCCAGATCCATGACGATGACGCGGATCGGCTCGCCGATCTGCACGGCGGCCAAGCCGATGCCGGGGGCGTCGTACATCGTCTCCAGCATGTCGTCCATCAGCGCGCGCAGGTCGTCGGTGACGGCCTCCACGGGCGTGGAAATCTTCTTCAGGACCGCCATGTCGGCGGCGTTATCGACGGTGAGGATGCGACGGATGGCCATGACCAAGGTCAGGTAGGCGTCTCATTTCCGAGCGTCAAGGTGGGAGATTGCCGCTCCCCCGCCGAGGCGGCCAGCTTGGTCAGCGGCCGCACGCCCTGATCGATGGCCGCCGGCTCGGCGATCTCCTTGCCCTCGTGGTCGACCGACAGCTCCTCGAAGCGCCGGGCCTGGGTCAGCACCTGGCTCTCCAGCGAGCCGACGAACTGGTTGTACTTGCCCACCGCGTTTTCCAGCGCCTTGCCCATGGCGCCGGCGTGGGCGCCCATCACCGAGACGCGCTTGTAGAGCTCGCGGCCGACCTCGACGATGCGGGCGGCGTTCTTGGCCTGGTCCTCGGCCCGCCAGCCATAGGCCACCGCCTTGCAGAGGGCGAACAGCGTGGTCGGCGTGACCAGCACCACCTTGCGCTCCATGGCCTCGGTCATCAGGTCGGGCAGGCGGTCCAGGGCCACGGCCAGGAAGCCGTCGCCGGGCACGAACATGGCCACGAAGTCGGGCGAGCCGACGCTGGCGAACTGGTCCCAATAGGCCTTGGACGATAGGCCCTGCATGTGGGCGCGGACGCTGGCGGCGTGACGCACCAGGGCCGCTTCGCGCAGCGCCTCGTCGGTGGCGTCCTGGGCCTCGAGGAAGGCGTTCAGGGAGCACTTGGCGTCGATCACGAACACGCCGCCGCCCGGCAGGGTGACGGTGACGTCGGGGCGGCGACGGCCCTCCTCGCTGTCGACGCTGAACTGCTCCTGGAAATCGAAGCGGCTGTTGAGGCCGGCGGCCTCCAGCACGTTGCGCAGGGTCTGCTCGCCCCACCGGCCCTGCACCCCCGCCCCGCGCCGCAGGGCGGCCGACAGCTTGCGGGCCTCGGCCTGGGTGGCCGTCGAGGCTTCCAGCAGGGCGGTGATCTGGGCCTTGAGGCCGCCGGTCTCTTCCGCGCGGGCCTTCTCGACGGCGGTGACCTGGGCCTCGAACTTGGCCAGGGTCTCGGCCACGGGCTTCAGCTGGGCCTCGATCCGCTGCTGGGCCAGGGTCTCGCGGCTGCGGAACGTTTCCTCCGTGCGCTTGATCAGGGCCTCGGCGACGGTATTGGCGGTCATGGTCGCCATCTTGTCGGCCTGGGCCCGGATCAGCTCGCCCTGGGTCTGGGCCTGCTCCTCCAGCATCCGCATCCGCTCGCCGGCCTGCCAGGCCTCGAGCTCGGCCTTGGCGGCGCGGCGCTGGGCGGCGATCGCCCACAGGGCGCAGGCCAGAGCCGCCAGGGCGAGGACGACGGCCAGGATCAGGAACGGGTCGGAAAAGTTCATGCTCCGTTCCTACCCGAAGTCACCGCGGGGCGAAAGGCGAATGCGATGTCGTCAGGCTGGCCGCCGGGCGCGCAGGGCCTGGGCGATGGTGCCATCGTCCAGCCAGTCGAGGTCGCCGCCGACCGGCACGCCCCGCGCTAGCATGGTCACCGGAACGCCGCTCGCCGCCAACCGATCGGCGATGTAGTGGGCCGTCGTCTGGCCGTCGACCGTCGCCGGCAGAGCCAGGATCACCTCGGCCACCGTTCCGCCCGCGACCCGCGCGACCAGCTCGCCGATCCGCAAGCTGTCGGGGCCGACGCCGTCCAGCGCCGACAGCAGGCCGCCCAACACGTGGTAGCGCCCCTTGAAGGACCCGCCGCGCTCCATGGCCCACACCGACCCGACCTCCTCGACCACGCACAGCAGGCGCGCGTCCCGCGTGGCGTCGGCGCAGATCGCGCAGGGATCGGTCGTGTCGAACGATCCGCAGACGGAGCAGGCGCGAACCTTGGCCTGAGCCTCGGCCATGGCGGCGGCCAGCGGCGCCAGCAGCGTGTCGCGCTTCTTGAGCAGCGCCAGGGCCGCGCGACGGCCCGAGCGCGGCCCCAGCCCCGGCAGCTTGGACAGCAGGGCGATCAGGCGCTCGATCTCGGGTCCGGCGGAAGCGGCCATCAGTCCTTCTTCTTGTCCGCGTCGGGACGTGGCAGGGGCTGGGCGCGGCGGCCGGCTTCCAGGATCGGCAGGCCGGCCTCGGTCGGGATGTAGATCACCTGGTGGCCGCCCTGGGCCGAGGTTTCTTGCAGCATCTCGATATAGCGCCAGCGCAGATAGCCCTCGGGACCGCCGAGGCTCTCGGCGATGATCTTGTTTGCGGCCGCCACGCCCTGGGCCCGGCGAATCTCGGCCTTGGCGTCGTAGTCGGCGGCCTCGTACTTGGCCAAGGCTTCCTGCACGCGCACCTGACGGTTCTGACTGGCGCGGGCGAGCTCGGCCTCGCCATGCTTGCGCGCGGCGTAGACATTGTAGCTGGGCCAGCCCACCAGGAGGGCGACGATGACGACGAGGATCACTCCGATCCCGGCGAAACTCAAACTCCGCATCACCACCCTCCTCTTGGCTTCTATTCTAGAACTTCATCCCCGGCAGGCCGCCCATCAGGCCCGCCATCGGGCCGGCGGCCTCCTGCATCAGCTGGGCCTGCTTGGCGTCGAGCTTCTTCTTGGCGTCGGCGTGGGCGGCGATGATCAGGTCGGCGATCACCTCGCCCTCGCCCGGCTGAACCAGGCTCTCGTCCATCAGAACGCGGACGAGCTCGCCATTGCCCATCAGCGTGACGGTGACCATTCCGCCGCCCGAGGTGCCGTCGACGGTCGTCTCGGCCAGGCGCGCCTGGGCGTCCGCCAGTTTCTGCTGCATGGCCTGGGCCTGCTTCATCAGGCCGCCGAGGTCTTTCATGGTCTCAATCTCCAACGCTTCGAATTCCCCTCCCCTTGATGGGGAGGGGTAGGGGTGGGGTGGCGCGGCGGTTGATGCAGCGCATGGCGGCCACCTCAGCAGTCACCCCCATCCCAAACCCTTCCCCCATCAAGGGGGAAGGGCCTTATCCCTCTTCCTCGTCCGGCTCCAGCGGCGGCGCCTCGGGGGTGAGGATCTTGCGGATCTCGACGATCTCGGCGCCGGGGAAGGCCGCCAGCACCGAGGCGACGAAGGGGTCGGCCTTGATCGCCTCCAGCGCCTCGCGCTCCTCGCGCTTCTGGCGCTCCATCAGGCTCTCGGCCCCGCCGCCGCCCTCGGCCGCGACCAGCCACGGCTGGCCGGTATGCTCCTTCAGGAAGCGCACCAGGCGTCCGGCGAGATTGCCGGGCGCGCCGGGCGCGGCCTCGAAGGTGATCGCGCCGGGGCGGAAGCTGATCGGGCGGACATACTGCTCGACGTCCAGCCGCAGGCCGATGTCGCGCTTGGCGGCGATCAGGGCCATGACGTCGTCGAACGAGGCCAGGACCGGCATGGCCTGGGC